>DPOH01000315.1:558-6291 GCA_003539755.1 Clostridium sp. | reverse complement strand
TTCATAAATATTAACTTGAATATATATATATATTGTTCATATCTTCCATAAATATAACACAAAAAACGGACTAATTCTTAATTTTTCTAAGAATTAGCCCGTTTTACCCCCTATATTAATATAAATTTCAAAATATCAACTTTAACATATGCAATTTTCTAATCAAAGGACTTGCAATTTAATCTATTTTAAAATTATAAGCTTATCTTATTACAGTAGATAATCTATAATTTACAGACTTTCATTATTCAGCATATACACTGAAAAATAGAGCTTTTCCTAATGGCGTGCTCTTGATGTGTGACTTTATAAGCCCTGCTGCTTTAGCATCATCACCATAAGTAGAATCAAAATGTAATTTAAGACCTTGTTTATTCTTAAATTTGAATGGCTTTTGCCCATCAATTTCTATGTCTTCTACTATTTTTATGATCTCATCCTGACTTAATGCACAATTAACTAATATCATTTTTATACCCCATTTCTATACTCTTTTTATATAAGATATCCACATAGCTTTTCTTATACATTGTAAATATATAATATTTATATATCTTTAATGATTTATTAATATATAATTTAAAATTTCCAATAACATCTCAATTTAAAACTTATACACTTAATATTTGTCTACTTAAGCTTAATTCTTATAACATTGGCAGAATACTTCTCTGCCTTGAATGTAAATTTATTAGACACATTATCAATTGTTTTTGTTTTTATGCTTATCTTTTCTGGATCTTCAAATGAATTCATATCCATCTCACTATCTGAAGTTATATATTGAACTGAGGCAGTATCACTCAATTTTTTATCTCCACTTAAATTTATATTTACATCCTTCTGACTATCACTTGTATTAATTACCTTTAAAATAACTTCATTAGTTTTAGAATCATAGCTTGATGATGTAAATACATCTTTAGAAGATGCATCTATTACAGCTTCATTAGTTAATTCACTATTTAAATAGCATTTTATATTCTTACCGCTTACAACTACTTTTAATTTGTAATCTTTGCCTGTTTCTATTGTTCCATACTTAGAATCTGCAGTACTTATTGTAGATTTACTTCCTCCAGTAGCCTGCTCTACAGCAGTTAAAGTATTTGCCCATCCTCCAATATTGTACCAAAAATAATTATCTGAATCTTTTACTCCAAAACCTAATAAAAATCCTTCATTTCCTCCTAATTTCTTTGCATCAACTTCAACAGTATAATTTGTCCAATCATTTGCTATTGTATCAATTCTACAGTTATCCTTTATTTCTTTTAATGTAAGCTTTCCATTATCTACAGTCCAGTTTCCATTAACTTTGTTATAATTTGATAAGTCTCCACTATCAAAATTATCATTATATATCTCTTCTCCAGTATCATTATTAGTTACCTTTAAGTTATCATACTGAACTTCTGTTGCCCATGCTCCTAAACATACTCCACCTTTTATATCTTTGCTTTTTGAAATATCAGGGCATGTAAACTTATCTTCTAACATACTTGTTCCTAAATTATCTCCAAAAAGCTTCTGCATATAATAATTTGCACTTCCATAACTTGTTTTTCCATTAAACCATATCATATTAGGAGACCACTGAAAATCATCACTTTTTGCAAAAAGAGGTGCATAAGATTCCATTTTTACAATGTCACTATTTTTTTCTATTCCTGTAAGATATGCTCCTTCTGCTAATGCTGCTTTTAGTGTATTACTTTGAGCTGCATATTCGCCTAAATATACCTTTGCATCATTTCTATTATATGAATCATATCTATTTGTATGAGATGCAAACCATTCTGGACTCATATAATAATGTTCATCTACATAAGTATCATTTGCTTTATCCTTAACCCATTCCCATCCTTCTTTAGGAATTGCACCTTCTGCAACTGGCCCTACATTTGAAATAAGCTGTATATCAGGATATTTTTCTTTAAATACTTTTTGGAACTTTTCAAATCTTTCTTGATAATCCTCTCCCCATTGTTCATTACCTATTTCTATATACTTCAAATTAAATGGTTCTGGATGTCCTGCTTCTGCTCTCTTTTTGCCCCATTCAGTATCCACACTACCATTTGCATATTCTACAAGGTCTAATGCATCTTGGATATAAGAATCAAGTTCCTCTCCATCTGCCATATATTCAGATTTTCCATTATGTGCTCCACCTTGACATGTCATACCACAATTAAGAACAGGTACAGGCTGTAAATTCAAATCTTCACAAAGCTGAAAATATTCATAAAATCCAAGTCCATAAGATTGATAATATCCCCATTTATTATGAATTGCTTTTCTTTCTTCAATTTTTCCTATTGTATTTTTCCAGTTATACATTTCATCCTGAGTATCACCTTCAATAACACATCCACCTGGGAATCTTAAAAATTTAGCATTTAAATCCTTTAATCTTTCCACAAGATCTTTTCTAAGACCAAATTTTCTCTGATGCCATGTATCATCAGCACTTGGGAATAAAGAAACCATATCTAAATCTACAGTTCCTGCATCACATGCAGTAATCTTTATACTTGCATTAATAACGTCTTCTGTTCCTGTAAGTTGTGTTTCATATTTAGTCCAGCTGTTACTGTTTGTACGTATAGTCTTAACATCTGATATACTTATACCATTTTCATTTACAAGTTCTATTTTTATATCATGATCTTTACTATCTGAATTATTTGCAAAAAAATAAAAATCATATTTCTTTCCTTTTTCTATATTTATCCCTTTATAGCCATCATTTATTATGGAAACCTTAGAATTATCAGTTGAAGTCATTTCTAAATATGAAGTATTATTTTCATTTAATGGTTTATCCTTAAGTACCTTACAGCTTCCATCACTTCCAACATCATATTTCCAAGATTCCAATGAATCCTTATACTCAAATGAATTATTTTCTATTAATTCTGAATATAAACCACCATCTGCTCCATGATTTATATCTTCAAAAAATAGACCATTTAGCATATCACTTACATCTATGGTTTTATTATCAACATTTACGTTCAAGTTATAAGAACTTGTACCTACATCTGCTTTCTCAGCTACTCCGCTTGTTACTGATGTCATACACATACATACTGCACAAATCAATGCAATCGTATTTCTTTTCATTATAATTCCTCCCTTTATATTTTCAAATTTTTTCCACATCAAAATAATACCACTTTTCGCTTTTTTTGTAAACGATTTGTACGTACAACTTATAAAATCAACTAAAATTTTTTGGTCAATTAAATATCGATATCATATATCAAAAATATCTTATCAACAAAAAATTCCAGTACATAAAACATAAGTTTTAAACACTGGAAAAACTCAAATCTATTATTTTAATTAACTTGAATTATTTACTTTAAATGTAACTTATCATCAGTTATATTCCTTCAAATATTATCAGTCCTTCATCCTGAGATATTATTCCCATTTCCTCAAGTTTATCTAATTCCTTATTAAAATCAAAATTATTTATCTCCTTAGCATTTAGGTATATTTTATTTTTTTCAAAGTGCCTCTTTAATTCAAAATAGCTTATTTCCCTTACATCCATAAGCATTTTTATTATTGCTGATGAATATGTTGAAATATTATCCATAATGCTACCTCCAAACTTTATCAATATATAATAATATTATGGTGAAATCATATACATTAGAACATATTTTTATCTTTAAATAATCTTAGAAGAATTCTTCATTTATGCTAAACTTAAAAATTTATATTTAACAGGTTTAAGCTGATCATTCCTTGCAAAGACTATAAGATAAAACTATTGATTTTAAAGTTATTTAAGCTTGTCATATTTTGATAAATTTTGTATATATGAATTGTTCTTATATAATAAATCTGCTATAATAATATGATGTTTATACATTAACTTAAACATGCTATTTTTGAAAGAGGTGTTCATTATTAATACTAATAAAAAAGCAAAAGAAAATAAATATACTACAAAGGATGTTCTTACTGAAATTACTGTTTATAAAAAAGATGGAACAGAATTTATTTGCAAGATAGATACTTTTGATGCAGAAAGAGTTAAAAATGCTGGTCCTTGGTTTGCAGAATGGCATAAGGATTTTAATAGCTACTTAGTTCAAAGACTTATAACTACAACTGTAAATGGAAAAACTAAGCGTACTAAACAAACTATACAAAGTTTTATCTTAGATGTTGACCCAAGAACTCCAATAAAGCATTTAAATAAAAATACTTTAGACAACAGAAAAAATAATCTTGAAATATACGACAGATATTCAAAGAATGACTGCGAAAAAATAGATCATGAAACTATGGGAATAATTCTAAGAGATAAATTCGGTAATCCAAAAGATACTGCATTAATTGATATGGATGATGTAAATGATGTTGTTAAAGATGGTTACAACTGGGTTGCATATAGAAAAGGTAATGAACTTATGGTAGTTGCCAATACTAAAAATGGAAGAATCCGTTTAGATGAGTTCATAATGGAACCTGAAGAAGGTGCAAAAATCCATCATATAAATTTAAATCCTCTAGATAATAGAAGAAAAAATTTAGAAATAAAAGAACTTTAATTATAACAATACCTTGAAATCTTTAAATATAGAGTATTTCAAGGTATTATTTTTTGATAAGAGTATTTAGTATACAATAACTCCCAGTAAAAAGTAAACACATATTATATTCTATAAAGTTTATTTTTTATTTACATATTTTGTATATTTTTCTATTTTTATTTTAATGATTTAGGTGTAAACTATTAATATGAGAATTATATGACAAATATGAGGTGATTTATTTGACTATTTTTAAAATACTATTAGGTGATATAACAAAGCTTAAATTCGATGCCATTGTAAATGCAGCAAATACCTCTCTTCTTGGCGGAGGAGGAGTCGATGGCTCTATACACAAAGCATGTGGAAGCAGACTTCTAGACGAATGCAGAGAACTTAAAGGATGCATGACAGGTAATTCAAAAATAACCAAATCCTACAACCTTACAGATGAAGGCATATACTGGGTAATTCATACTGTTGGTCCAATTTATAGACATAACGGAACAGAAGAAAAGTATTTAAGAAGCGCATACAGAACTGTATTGAATTTAGCAGCTGATTATTCCTCGGCTTATACAAAACAATACAATGATATACTTGAGAATTATATTTATAGTTTCAAGAATAATGAACTTTTTGGTGAAAAGAAAAAAGAAATATTAATCAGTGACTGTAATGATTATATAAAAAATCACCCTATAAAAACTCTTGCCTTTCCTTCAATAAGCACTGGTGCATACGGGTATCCCTTAGAAGAAGCATGCACAATTGCCTTGGAGGAAATAACTACATTTATAAATAATAATCCAGAGATTTTTGATGAAATCGCTATGGTATGCTATGACCAAAAAACATATGATGCATTTACATGTATCTACAATGAGCAATTCAATTAAAAAATCTATTTATTTTTTAATATTAACCTGCAAAAAAGGACTTGCTTAGAAATAGAGGTAAAAATTCTAAGCAGTCCTTTTCAAATACTATATATATGGGGTTTTTTGGGGGATTTTTTAAATTTATAAAATACATATAAATCAAAAAATATTTCTTTATTTCTGCTCATAAAGCTTTTACGAACCATTTATGGGCAGATTGAATATACATAATTATAGCTATTATCCAAAATATCTATTTAATAAGCCTTCAAAAGCTTTTCCATGTCTAGCTTCAT
>DPOH01000315.1:0-426 GCA_003539755.1 Clostridium sp. | reverse complement strand
CTTCTCCTAATAATTCAGCGAACTTAGCAGCATGTTCAGCTTCTTCATAAGCAGCTTTTTCATAATACATTCCTACTTCAGGATATCCTTCTCTATGAGCAACTCTAGCCATTGCTAAATACATACCAACTTCAGTACATTCTCCTTCAAAGTTAGCTCTTAAATCAGCTAGTATATCTTCTGATACACCTTCTGCAATTCCTACTACATGTTCACAAGCCCAAGTTCTTTCACCTGTTTCTTCTTTGAACTTATCAGCTGGCGCTCCACATATTGGACATTTTTCTGGAGCTACTTCTCCTTCATAAATATAACCACATACTGTACAAACAAATTTTTTCATAATTTCATCCTCCTAATTTTTAAGTAATTGATTATTTTCAAGTAATTTATTTAATATTTTTATTTCTTTCACGGTAATTATTA
>DPOH01000242.1 GCA_003539755.1 Clostridium sp. | reverse complement strand
CCCAGTTTATTTCGTAAGTTTAATTTTAGATTTCTATAAAATTTATATAATAAATTGCAATATTAAATTTTTTATAAATTTATTTAGGTGGTGAGAACTATTAATATCAAATCTATTTTAAGTATATTTTCATCCAAGGTTACTGCTTTTCTTTCAAAGCATCTTATGAAAGGTGGTAGTAATTTTCCTGGGAAAGTAGCATTAAAAATTGATAAAACAATCTTAAAAACAGTAAGCCAAGGATATAAGGTAATCTTAGTAACTGGTACAAATGGAAAAACTACAACTACAAGTATGATTTACAACATATTAAAGGAAAATGGTTTTAACGTAATTACTAATAACACTGGTGCCAATCTATATCCTGGAATCGTAGCCTGCTTTATCTCAAACTTCTGCTTTTTTAAACGTCCTAAGAATGCTTATGCTGTAATTGAAGTAGATGAAGCAAACGTAAAATTCATAACAGAATACTTAACACCAGAAATAATCACTATTACTAATTTATTTAGAGATCAGCTTGATAGATATGGTGAAGTTTACACTACTCTTGTTAAGATTTTAGAAGGTGTAGAAAAAGTTCCGGAATCTAAGCTTGTTTTAAATGGAGATGAATCACTTCTTGGAAAATTAAATGTAAAAAATCCATGTGTATACTATGGATTTAATGTTCCTATTCATGAAGATAATTCATTAGATTTAAATGCTGATGCGAAGTTCTGTAAATTCTGTAAAGCACCTTATTCTTATAATTTTGTAACATACAATCATTTAGGTGATTTCTATTGTCCTGAATGCGGCTATAAGCGTGCTAAACTTTCGTATGCTGTCAATGAAATATATGAATTAACTCCAACTAGCTCATCTGTACGAATTAATAATACTGATGTTTTAATAAGTCAATCAGGAGCATATAACATATATAATGGTCTTTGTGCATATTCAATTGCAAAAGAATTAGGTATGGATGATTCAGTAATTACATCTTCTCTTCAAAATCAAAGTTCAAGTTTCGGAAGACAAGAACAAATAAAGATAGATGATAAAGATGTTCAAATAATATTAGTAAAAAACCCAGCTGGTTATAATCAGGCACTAGATACATTATCTTTAAATCAAGATGAATTTTCTGCAGTATTCATGCTAAATGATAATTATGCAGATGGACGTGACGTATCATGGATATGGGATGTTAATTTTGAAAAAATAGCTTCATTAAATATACATGATATCTTTGTATCTGGAATGAGAATGTATGATATGGCCGTAAGACTTAAAATAGCTGGACTTAATACAAATAACTTTATTTTAGAAGAGGATTATGAAAAACTAACCGAAAAGTTAAAAGCTTCATCTTGTAAAAAAGTTTATATACTTGCAACTTACACTGCAATGATAAATTACAGAAAGTACTTACATTCAAAAGGTTATATTAACAAATTATGGTAAGAAGGAGAGGATTTAAATTATGGAATTAAATATATGCCATCTATATCCTGATTTATTAAATGTTTATGGAGATGTAGGAAATGTTCTTATATTAAAACATAGAGCTGCCCTTAGAGGAATAGATGTTAATATAATAAATTCATCTATCGGAGATCCTTTAGACAATGATAATATAGACATATTATTCTTTGGTGGTGGTCAGGATTTTGAACAATCAATAGTATCTAAAGACTTACAAGAAGTCAAAAGAGATTCTTTAGTGAAGTATGTGGAAGATTCTAAGGTTCTCCTTGCTATATGTGGAGGATATCAACTTTTAGGAAAATACTACACTGCCCCTAATGGAGAAAAAATTGAAGGCCTTAATATTTTAAACATCTATACTGAAGGTGGAAATACAAGATTTATAGGTAACACAGAAATATACAACGAAGAATTCAATGAAACTTATGTTGGTTTTGAAAATCATTCAGGTAGAACTTATATTAATGACCACAAGCCACTTGGAAAATGCATACATGGTTATGGCAATAATGGTAATGATGGTTATGAAGGATGTATTTACAAGAATACATTTGGTTCATACTTCCATGGATCTTTCCTTTCAAAAAATCCTGAATTTGCCGACAGATTACTTACTTTAGCTTTAAAAAACAAGTATGGTGATGATGTTACATTAGCCCCTCTTGAAGATGATTTAGAGTTAAAAGCAAAGCAATATATTATTGATAGATTAAAATAAAGCACGGCTTATACCTTGCTTTATTTTCTATTTATAACATTACAATTTACCAAATAATTTATTTCCCACTGTTCCATATCATCTATTATTTTAAACTGATACCCGAGTTCCTTATATTTATCTATTATATTCTGTAATGCTTCAGTTGTAGTTGTTTTATTTTCTAAATCATGCATTAATACTACCTCTACTTGCATTTTACCTGCATTATTTAATATATTGTTTTCTATAGTTTCTTTATTTACTATGCCTGCATTAGTATCACCACAATCTAAATTCCAGTCTATATAATACATACTATTGCGTTTTATCTCATTCTTTATCTTTTCTAAGACATTATGAGAACAAACTGTATTTGCTGACCCACCTGGAATTCTAACCATTTTGTAATTACGTTTTTCTCCTATTGTTTTATTAATATTATTTTTGCACTTTTCTAAATCATCCATATAACTTTCTAAAGATAAATATAAAGAATTATATTCATGACAGTTACAATGAGGTATTATTCCCATACCTAAATTATTTAATCTCTTTGTGGTTCCTTTGTTTACAATAACGTTATTTCCTACAACACAAAATGTTGCTTTTATATTATTTCTGCATAATACATCTAAAATACAGTCTGTATTACTAAAAGAGGGACCATCATCAAATGTAAGATAAACTATCTTCTTTTTATACACTTCATTAGCTTGAACTTTCTTCGGATAGCTTACTAAAATAACATTAAAAATAAGAAATAAAACTATTAATTTCATAGTTTTTTTCATATACTTCACCTCTTTTTCCTACTATAAGTTAGTGTATTCAAAATATAATAATATATCATTATTATAAGGATAAAATTAATACTATTTTCATGCCTATAATGTATTTTAATTCTTTGTATTCATTATTTTATTTTAATATATAATTATTTCTAAATATATTATGAATATTTTTCATAATATTATATTTTTATACCATCATAACTTTACTAATTGAGGATATTTCATAATA
>DPOH01000212.1 GCA_003539755.1 Clostridium sp. | reverse complement strand
AAAGTATTGAAAAAATCTAAAATATAATTTACTATAATTAAGTGATAATTACATATACGAAAGAGTGAGACTATGAAAAACTTATTTAAAACAAATGGTAAACTAGACAATTATTTCGGTCTTAGTAAAAATAATACGAATGTTAAGACAGAATTTATTGCTGGACTTACGACTTTTATGACTATGGCATATATCTTAATCGTAAATCCATCGATTTTATCTGCAGCAGGAATGGATAGTGGTGCAGTATTTACTGCAACAGCATTGTCAGCAGTAGTAGCTACTTTAATCATGGGTATTTACGCAAAGCTTCCATTTGCTCAAGCTCCAGGTATGGGTCTTAATGCATTCTTTGCTTATACAGTAGTTCTAGGTATGGGATATTCGTACCAATTTGCATTAACAGCAGTGCTTTTAGAAGGTCTTATTTTTATATTTTTAACATTATTTAATGTACGTGAAGCAATAGTAGATTCTATTCCAACAAATATTAAAAAAGCTATTTCTGTAGGTATTGGCTTATTTATTGCATTAGTAGGACTTCAAGGTGCAGGAGTAATAGTTCATCCTGAAGATGGGGGAACAATATTAGAATTAGGAAATATAACAAGTGGATCAGGACTTTTAGCTATAATTGGTATTTTAATAACTGGTATTTTGTATGTGAGAAATGTAAAAGGTGCATTATTTATAGGAATGTTAATAACAGCTATAATAGGTATTCCATTAGGAGTTACAACAGTACCAACAAGTATTTTAAGTATGCCTCCATCAATTGATTCATTATTATTCAAATTTGAATGGCATAATATCTTTTCATTAGACATGGTGATAGTTTTATTCACATTATTATTCATGGATATGTTTGATACTATAGGAACTTTAGTTGGTGTAGCTACAAAAGCTAAGATGTTAGATGAAAACGGAAAAGTACCTAACATAAAGAAAGCTTTATTTGCAGATGCTATTGGAACTACATTGGGTGCCTGCGTAGGAACAAGTACAGTAAGTACTTTTGTTGAAAGTGCTTCAGGAGTTGCTGAAGGTGGTAGAACTGGATTAACTGCAGTATCAACTGCAATAATGTTCATATTATCATTATTCTTTGCTCCAGTATTTGGTGCAATAACTTCAGCAGTTACATGTTCAGCATTAGTATTAGTAGGGTTATTTATGATAGAACCTATTAAAGAAATAGAATTAGATGATTTTACAGAAGCTATACCTGCTTTCTTAACAATAATCATGATGCCATTAGCTTACAGCATATCAGATGGTATAGTATTTGGAGTTGTATCTTACATAGTTCTTAAGCTTTTTGCAGGAAAAGCAAAGGATATTAGTATTACTACAGTAGTAATAGGTATAGTATTCATACTAAAATTTATAATTAAATAGATAGTAATTATTTTAGAAATCTGAAGGTTAAATTTATAATCTTCAGATTTCTTTTTTTGTTGTAATAAAAATTATAAAAAATTTTAAACCTTATAAATTCCTTATAATTATAATTCAACATATGAGTATAAGAGAGAAATTAAAATATAAGGAGATGTTAATTTGAACGATTATATATTAGAAACAAAAAGTTTATGCAAAAATTTCAAACATGATAGAGTTATAAAAGATGTTTCTTTGCATATAAAGAGAAACACTATCTATGGTCTTTTAGGACCTAATGGTGCTGGTAAGTCTACTATACTTAAGATGATTACAGGAATGCTTCATATAACTTCTGGAAATGTTATTTTTGATAATCATAATTTTACTCGTAAAGATCTTAAATATATTGGTTCAATAATAGAATCAGCACCTTTATATGAAAATCTTAATGCTAGAGATAATTTAAGAGTAAGAACTATAGCGTTAGGACTTCCAGAATCACGTATAGATAAAGTACTTGAAATTGTAGATTTAAAGAATACAGGCAAGAAAAAGGCGGGACAATTTTCTATGGGGATGAAGCAGAGATTAGGTATTGCAATAGCTCTATTAAATAACCCAAAGTTATTAATACTAGATGAACCTACTAATGGCCTTGATCCATTTGGAATTAAAGAACTTAGAAATCTCATAAAATCATTTCCCTCTAAAGGGATTACAGTAATAATATCTAGTCATATTTTAAGTGAAATTCAACTAGTAGCAGATGAAATAGGAATAATATGTGGCGGTGTACTTGGCTATGAAGGAAAGCTTAATGAAAGTGATAATTTGGAAGAACTATTTATGGATATAGCAGGTAAATACAGAAGGGAGGCTTAAGTTATGGTAAATTACTTTTTATCTGAAAATTTAAAGATTAAAAATACTTTTATTAAAAGGCTTGTTTATATAGCTCCTATATTTGTATTTGTACTTTCTATATTTCTTGCAACTGATTATTATATTGTAGACGGGTATAACTGGTGGTATATGACCATTATTCCTATATTCTTAGTTATAGAATGTACATCCTTAGCCTCTTTAGATGATAGATATAAAAATAGTGGAATATTATCTCTTCCTCTTGATTTAAAAAAAGTATGGATAGCTAAGATATTTGTTATACTCAAAAATTTTATAATTTCTAATTTAATACTCTTTTTCTTTACTAATATAGTTTCATTTATAATTCCACTAAATAGTGTTATTAAAATACCATTTATAAATGGTTTATTAGGTATATTAGTATTAGTAATAACATTTATGTGGCAGATTCCAATATGGCTATACTTAGGACAAAAATTTGGAAAATTTATATGCATTATATTAAGTGTGCTTACAAATATACTTTTTCAAGTTTTAGCCATAAAAGAATATTGGTTTATGATTCCTTTTTCATATCCTGCAAGACTTATGTGCCCTATACTTAAAATTTTGCCTAATGGCCTTTTAGCAGTACCAGAAAGTGAAACATTTTCGCCAGAATTATTATCTACTTCTTCAGTATTTTATGGAATTATAGTGTCTATAATACTATTTATAATTTTTACTATATTAACTAGTAAGTTGTTTAGTAAAACTGAAAGTATCAAGTAGAAAGGAGGAAATAAAATGAGTTTAATTAGGTTAATAAGAGCTGAATTTCTTAAGATGAAAAATACATCTTTTTATATAATTCATATTTGCATACCACTTATAGGTGCACTTTTATTTTTCTTATATTATGTTAATTCTCAAATAAAGGTTGATGTAAAAATACAATTATATTTACAGGTATTATCCATTGTATTTCCTCTTCTAATAAGTATAGTTACTTCTCAGGCCATACAAAAAGAAAAAGATGCTGGGAGTTGTAAAGAGGTTTTAAGCAATCAATATGGACGCATATCATGTATTGTAAGCAAAATGAGTATGCTTTTAATCTGTGGATTTTCATCTTTAGTTATTGCAATAAGTGCATTTGTATGTAGTTTAAAATATATATTAAACCAAAATTCAGCTTTTAACTTTATGTTTTTTCTGCAAACAACTTTAATAATCTTTGGATGTCAGATAATCATATACATTTTGCATGGATGGTTAAACTTTAGATTTAATAGTGGTATATCCATGTTAATAGGAACATTTGAAAGTATTCTTTCTGCACTAATGCTAACTGGACTAGGGGATAATATATGGCAGTGGCTACCTTCAGGAATAAATGCACGTTTAAATGGATATTTCATTTTGAAAAGCTCTTCCATATCTTTATTTAATAAAGTTAATACAAATATAAATTTAGGTATTATAAATTTAATTATTTTAACAGTTCTGTTTGGTATAATTTTTATATATTGGTTTAATAATTATGATACTAAAATTGAAAGCTGATATTATGAAATAAATGATTAATGAGGGATAGATAAGTATGACAAAAATTTTAGCTATAGACGATGAAGAAAAGATTTTATTTATAATTAAAACGGCACTTCAAAAAGAAGGATATGAGGTTACTACTGTTTCTAATAGTGATACATTATCGCAAAATGATTATTTAAAGTATGATCTAATAC
>DPOH01000313.1 GCA_003539755.1 Clostridium sp. | reverse complement strand
AAAAAAAAACAAAAAAAAATAACAAAAAATAATAGATTAAAGAAAGAAAAAACAAACAAAAAAAAAAGTTATAATTATAACAATAAAGAAATAAAATAGGAGAAAAATAACTAAAATAATATAATAAAGCAATATTGGTGGAAAAATGTTTAAAAATTAATGTGAAAAATTAAAAAAATGCTAATAATAGTTTCTTGATTTAAAAAGAAAATAATAGTACAATGTTAAAAGTCTTAGTTCACTAATTTTGAACTAAAATTAAGGTGGAATTATTTACTCAAGATTATCTATAACTATTATATGAAAAGTACATAATATATTTACTTATTTTATTTATAGTATTTAGAGAATAAATGGGAATAATAAAGGTAAATCTCACACTTAATTAAACTAAAAATATGAATAAGGAGTAAATAAGATGAGCAATAATGAAAAACAAAAGAAGTTAACTCTTGTAACATTAATTCTTATGATTTTTACATCGGTATTTGGTTTTGCTAATATGCCAAGATCATATTATCTTATGGGATATGGTGCAATTCCTTGGTTTATATTAGGAGCAATCACATTCTTTATACCATATGCATTTATGATGGCAGAATACGGTGCTGCTTTTAAAGATGAAAAAGGTGGTATATATTCATGGATGGAAAAATCAGTAGGTCCTAAATATGCATTCGTAGGGATTTTCATGTGGTATGCATCATATATTATCTGGATGGTAAATATATGTTCAAGTATATGGATACCATTATCAAATACATTCTTCGGAGTAGATAGAACATCTGAACTTAGTTTCTTTGGTTTAAGTTCAACTCAAACAATTGGGATACTTGGAGCAATATGGATGGTTTTAGTTTTCCTAATTTCTAGAAGAGGTATGGATAAGATAACTAAGGTTACTTCTGTAGGTGGTGTAGCATGTGCATTATTAAACGTTGTTTTAATAGTAGGAGCAATTATAGTTCTTATATTAAATAAAGGTCAATTAGCACAACCTGTAGAAAGTGCAATGTCATTTGTAAACTCTCCAAATCCAGCATATCACAGCACAAGTTCTATGCTTTCATTCTTAGTATTTGCAATATTCGCATTTGGTGGAATTGAAGCTGTTGGTGGTCTTGTTGACCAAACTGAAAATGCTGAAAAGACATTCCCAAAAGGAATAGCTATATCAGCAGCAGTTATCTCAATAGGTTATGCAATCGGAATATTCTGTGTAGGTGTATTTACAAACTGGTCTACTACATTAAAAGGTGAACATATAAACATGGCAAATGTTGCTTATGTTGTTATGAATAATTTTGGATATACTTTAGGTACTAGCATGGGATTAAGTACTGCAGTAGCAGTTCAAATAGGTAACTGGGTTGCAAGATTTGTTGGACTTTCAATGTTCTTAGCTTTAACTGGTGCATTCTTTACATTATCATATTCACCATTAAAGCAATTAATCGAAGGAACTCCAGCAAAATTATGGCCAGGAAAAATGGCTGTTATTGATGAAAGTGGAATGCCTGTAAATGCAATGAAGATTCAAACTATAATAGTTGCAGTTATGGTTCTTGTAATATCTATGGGTGGTAAAAACGCTAAAGCATTTTTCGAAATGTTAGTTCTTATGACTAACGTAGCTATGACAATTCCATACTTATTCTTATCAGCTGCATTTATCAGCTTTAAGAAGAAAAAAGAAATAGCTAAACCATTTGAAGTGTATAAGAATCATACAGTAACAATAATAGTAGCAATAATAGTTACAGCAACAGTAGGATTTGCAAATGTATTTACAATTATTGAACCAGCTTTAAAAGGTGATTATACATCAACAATTGCTATGATAGCAGGTCCAGTAATCTTCACAATTGTAGCTTTAGCTATTCATGCTAGAGGAAACAAAAAGTAAGATTAATATTAACAAGATAATATAAGTATAAAAGACATCTAAAAGAGTGTAATGGTCATTTAGATGTCTTTTTTGTTTTGAAAAACTTTTTGCGTATACAAAAAATAAAAAATATAGGAAAAAGTGGTTGATTAATATGGAATTATATAGTAATATCTAAGTGTACTAATTCAAATAGTACACTTAATACATGTAGGAGGGTTGGTAATGAAAAAATCAAAAATAGCTATAGGAATAGCAGCTTTTCTAGGACTTACATTACTTTTGGCAAGTAATCAATGCGATACTAAATTGTATGAAAAGCAAAAGAGATTTACTAGTTCAAGTGAAGTTTTAGAACAATTGAATAATAAAGTATTGAGAGATGATAATAACTTCAGAAGAAGAAAAATTGGATACAATGGAGAATCATCAGATGTTTTAGAATGTTTTTCTCAAAGAAAAAGATTAACTGATACTGATTTACATTACGATAAAATTGAAATAGAACAAATAATTGATTTAACTGAAAGTCAGCAAAAGATAATAGTGGATAATTATGAGAAGCGTAAACTTAACTATTCAAAAGCAAAACCTACATCAAAAGTTGAGGCTGTAAGATTAAAATTTAAGCCTTATTATTTTGAATATTCAGATGATGGAGAAAAGATATTTATACCGTGTGATAAATTAAATTATATGAATTTAATATTTATAGATGAAGGTGAAGGTATGGTAATTGACTATATTCAAGAAGCAGAAGAACAAGATTCTATAGAAGGA
>DPOH01000225.1 GCA_003539755.1 Clostridium sp. | reverse complement strand
ATAGCGTACTTTACACTATCAATAAATTAATATTCAAATTAATGTAAATGTAATCAAGTTTAAGTATACATTATTTTCTGTGTAGTTTTCAATTAGCTAACAATTACTAAGGGTACTATTTTTATAAAAAGACTATTACAAAATAGAAAGAAAAAATAATTAAGGTTTTATAGTCCATAGCAAGAAAACGTATTCTTTGGCTTAATATAAAAGATTATATTATGGAATTTTAGAGGTTACACTCATAATGAGTAAAAATATGGTATTTACAAAGGAAAAATAGAATGGTAATATTTATATATATTATACATTAAAAGTAAATAAAGTAATATAGTTGAACTTATTCAATTAATTAGAATGTGTTCAATAAAAAAGAAATATTTCAAGGAAAATACTTGGGGTGTTTCTTTTGTGAATAATAAAATTACAAATTTATGTATGAAAGAAGTGGGGGAAAAACATTGGAAGAAAGAGTAATAGAGATTGGTGATGTATTTAAAATCTTAAAGAAAAGACTTGTATTGATAATCAGCTTTACAGTAATAGCTACAGCATTAGCTTCTTTTATTAGTTTTTATGCAATAACACCGCAGTATGTATCAAGTACAAAATTATTTATAGGAAAAGAAGTGGCTGAGAATCAGAAATATAGTGCAAATGATATTCAGGTATATCAAAAGTTACTTAATACTTATTCGGAAATATTAACTACAAATGATCTTATTGATAAAGCAGTAAAAAACAATGATATTGAGTTATCTCCTGGTGCAGTAATCTCAGGTCTTACAGTAGCTCCAAAAGCAGATACTCAGATAATTAATATAAGCTTTAGATGTTCAGATCCTGAATTAAGTAGAAATACTTTGAATGCATTAACTTCAGAATTTGTTAATGAGTCGCAAAAGCTTATTCCAGATGGAAATGTTAAGGTTATACAAAAAGCAAATCTACCAATGAGTCCAGCAAGTCCTAATAAGACAAAAAATATAGCAATTGGATTTTTAGCAGGATTAATGTTGGGAATACTTGTAGCATTCTTTATCGAGTATATAAACAATACAGTCTTAAGTGCTGAAGAATTAGAAGAAATATTGGATGTTCCTGTAATTGGGAAGATACCAGTTGAATCATAGGAGGATATATTGAATGTTTGTTATTGAGAGAAAACCTAAATCATTTGTATCAGAAGCATATAGAACATTAAGAACTAATATACAGTATTCATCTTTTGATAAAAAACTTAAGACTATTTTAGTTACAAGTTCTGATAGCAGTGAAGGAAAATCAACGATATGTGGAAATCTTGCATTAGCATTTGCACAAAGTGATAAAAAAGTGCTTTTAATTGACTGTGATTTAAGATCACCTTCAATTCATAAGATGTTTAAGATGTCAAATATTTATGGCCTTTCTGAAGTATTACTAGGTACTAAAAGAATAGATGCAGTAATTAAAAGTTATAACAACAAGATTGATATACTTCCATCTGGAAATCTTCCTCCAAATCCGTCGGAGTTGTTGGGTTCTGAAGCGTTTGAAAACCTTCTTGAAGAACTTAAGGAAAGTTATGATTTAATAATTTTAGATAGTGCACCAGTAAGAATAGTTTCTGATTCTCAACTTTTAGGAGCTAAAGCTGATGGAACTATATTAGTAGTAAAGAAAGATAAAACTAAAATTAATGATGTAAAAGAAGCGAAGAGTCTACTTAAAAACGTTGGTGCTAACATTATTGGATGTGTATTAAACTATCATGATAAGCCTGGAAGAAAAAACAAGGCATATTATGTAAATAAAGAAATTGCTGCAAATTAATTTGCAGAAAATAAATATAATTAGGGGGAAAAATGACTGAAGCATTTGTTAAGGAAAGGGAAGAAATTAATGAAAAAGGTACAAATGTAGGAAAAAGATATGAATTTATCAAAAGAACTGTAGATGTATTATGTTCCCTTGGAGCATTAGTATTATTAAGTCCAGTATTTATTATTGTTGCTATTGCAATAAAATTGGAATCAAAAGGACCAGTATTTTTTTCGCAAGAAAGAATAGGTTACTACGGAAGACCATTTAAGATGTACAAATTTAGATCTATGGTTGCAAATGCTGAAGAATTGAAGAAAAAGCTAGCAGCGGAAAATGAAATGGATGGACCTATGTTTAAGATGAAGGAAGATCCTAGGGTTACAAAAGTAGGAAAGTTTATAAGAAAGACAAGCATTGATGAACTTCCACAGATTATTAATATTCTTAAGGGAGAAATGAGTTTAGTAGGGCCAAGACCTTCACTTCCAAATGAAGTAAAGGAATTTGAAGAATGGATGCTTGAAAGGCTTAAGGTAAAACCAGGACTTACATGCTACTGGCAGGTGAGTGGAAGAAATGATATTGATTTTGAAAACTGGATGAAGCTTGATATTAAGTATGTAAAGGAAAGAAATACATTACTTGATTTTAAACTTATATTTAAAACATTTTTCGTGCTATTTGGAGACGAGCATGCAAGATAGAAAAGGGGAAAAGAAATGAAAATTGTTGTTGCAGGAACAGGATATGTTGGATTAGTTACAGGAGCATGTCTTGCTGAAAATGGACATAGTGTAACTTGTGTAGATATAGATCAAAACAAAGTAGATATGATGAAAAAGGGAATATCTCCTATATATGAACCAGGATTAGATGAATTATTAAAGAGAAATCATGATGAAGGAAGACTAGATTTTACATTAGATTATAAAAATGCATATAAGGATGCTGATTTAGTATTCATAGGAGTTGGAACTCCAGAAAGGGAAGATGGTTCTGCTAACCTTGATTATGTATTTAATGTATGTAAACAGATTGCTGAAAATGTAGAAAATGATTGTTTAGTAGTAGTTAAATCTACAGTTCCTATTGGAACAAATGACAGAGTAGAAGAATTCTTAAAGGAAAATGTAAGAGAAGGAATTCATATTGAAGTTGCTTCAAATCCAGAATTCTTATCACAAGGAACAGCAGTAAAGGATACTCTTGAAGCAAGAAGAATCGTTATTGGAGTTGAATCTAAATATGCTGAAAATATTCTAAGAGAGGTGTATGAAAGATACAATCAACCAATAGTTGTTACTAATAGAAGAAGTGCAGAAATGATTAAGTATGCTTCTAATGATTTCTTAGCACTTAAGATTTCATTCATAAATGAAATAGCTAATTTCTGTGAAATAGTTGGAGCAGACATTCAAGATGTAGCAAAAGGAATGAGCTATGATCCAAGAATAGGAGATAAATTCTTAAATGCAGGTTTAGGATATGGAGGTTCATGCTTCCCTAAAGATACAAAAGCTCTTCACTGGCTTGCAAATGATAATGGGTATGAACTTAAGACAATTAAGGCAACTATTGAAGTTAATGAAAATCAAAAATATAAATTGTTCAGAGAAGCTAAGAAAAGATTTGGAAGCTTAAAGGGACTAAAAGTAGCTGTATTAGGACTTACATTTAAACCAGGAACAGATGATTTAAGAGCAGCTCCATCAATACCTAATGTAAGAAGATTATTAGATGAAGGTGCGCAAATAGTAGCTTATGATCCAGTAGGTGAAGAAAACTTCAAGAGAAAGTTCCCTACAGAAATAGAATATGTAAATACTCCTGAAGAGACATTAAAGGATGCTGATGTAGCATTTATATTTACTGAATGGGATGAAATAAAGAGTATTAAGTTTAATGTATTTAAAGAATTAATGAATACTCCTGTAATATTCGATGGTAGAGATTGTTATTCACTAGAGGATGCTGAAGAAGCAAATGTAGATTATTATTCAGTTGGAAGAAAAGCAGTATTAAACTACCAAGAAAATGTAAAAGCACAAATAGCAGCAACTATAAAATAATATAAAGAAAGAGGTGAGGCTATGTTATGCGCATTAATAATGGCTGGAGGTAAAGGTACTAGATTCTGGCCTTTATCTACAGAAGAAAAACCTAAGCAATTTTTAAATCTTTTAGGAAAGAAAACAATGATACAAATGACAGTAGATAGAGTAAAGCCTATTATACCTATTGAAAGGATATTTGTATGTACAATTTCATCATATGTGGAATTAGTTAAGGAACAATTACCTGATATTCCTGAAGAAAATATAATTATTGAACCAGAAGGTAGAAATACAGCGCCATGTATAGCTTTATCTTCAATGATTATAAATAGAAGATTTAAAGATGCATCTATAGCTGTACTTCCATCTGATCACTTAATTAAAGATGAAGATAAATTTAGAAATATTATATTAGATTGTAATGAATTTCTTGAGGTAGATGAAAGTGCATTAATAACTATAGGAATGAAGCCAGATAGACCTGAAACAGGTTATGGTTACATAAAGTATAATCAAGAAGCATTTAAATTAAAAAATGATAATTTTATTAAAGTAGATAAGTTCGTAGAAAAGCCAGATTTAGAGAAAGCTCAGTTATATTTAAATGAAGGAAATTATCTTTGGAATGGTGGAATGTTTATATGGAAAGCTTCTAATATAATAAATCAAATTAGAGAGCATTGTCCAGAAATTTATGAACCATTAAAAGACATTCAAGAGGTAGATGAAGAGAAGTTATTAGCTTTAGTAAATGAAAGATATAGTGATACTAAAGCAATATCAATAGATTATGCAGTACTTGAAAAGTCAAAGGAAATATATGTAATACCTGCAGATATTGGATGGGATGATATTGGAACCTGGAAGTCTGTTGAAAGATATAAGAAGAAAGATGATTTTAACAATATTATAGAAGGAAATGCGAAAGTAATAGAATCGTCTTCAAATATTGCTTTAAACAGTGGTAAGAAAATAATATTAATAGGAATTGATGATGTAATGGCATTGGAAACTGAAGACAGTATCTATATAGTTAGTAAAGATAAAATGGAAAATTTAAGAGATTACAGATATATAGTTTAAAAATAATATAGTTGGAGGGAAAAATGAGTAGGATTAAATTTTTAAATACAAGTGTTGATAATTTAACAATGAATGAAGCTATAGATAGAATAGATAATCTTATCATTAGAAGAAGTCCAAGCTATGTTGTGACTCCAAATGTTGATCATATAGTTAAGTTAGAAAAGGATGAAGAATTAAAAGAAGTATATAAAAATGCAGATTTAATTTTAACTGATGGAATGCCATTAATTTGGATATCTAAAATGAAGTCAAATCCTATTAAAGAAAAAGTTTCAGGTTCAGACTTATTTCCGAGAGTTTGTGAATTAGCAGCCAATAAAGGTTATAAAGTATTCTTGTTGGGTGCTGCAGAAGGCGTAGCAAAGAAAGCTGCTGATAATTTACAGATGAAATTTCCTAAGCTATCAGTAGCGGGAACATATTCACCTAGTTACGGGTTTGAAAAAAAAGAAGAAGAAATAGAATATATTATTTCTTTAATAAATAAAGCTAAACCAGATATATTAGCCGTTGGATTAGGTGCTCCAAAGCAAGAAAAATTTATATATAAATATAAAGATAAGTTGAATGTTCCGGTATCATTAGCTATAGGTGCTAGTATTGATTTTGAAGCTGGGAATGTTGAAAGAGCTCCACGATGGATGCAGAAATGTGGATTAGAATGGTTTTATAGATTATGTAAGGAACCTAAGAGAATGTTTAAAAGATATTTAGTTGATGATCTACAGATTGTAAGAATATCATTAAAATACTAATTTCTTTTATTGAGGTGGGATGTATAGTGAAACGTCTGTATAAAAAGATAAGAACATTGATATGTATATTATTAGCAAAAATTCAGTATGGTAATAAAGTAGAATTTGGTAAAAGAATAGGATTATTAAAAGGATTTAATGTTGTAGTAGAACAACGTGGAAAATTAATTATAGGTAATGATGTATTTTTTAATAATTATTGTTCAGTAAATTGCTTGTCAAGTATTACTATTGGAAATGGTTGTATTTTTGGAGAGGGAGTTAAATTATATGATCATAATCATGAATATAAGGATAAGGATGTACCAATAAAGCAACAAGGATTTAAAAAGGGAAAAATAAGTATAGGTGAAAATTGCTGGATAGGTAGTAATGTGATTATATTAAATAACGTTAATATTGGTGATAATGTGGTAATAGGAGCAAATTGTCTTATATATAAGTCTATTCCGAGTAATTCAATTGTTAAGAACAATTCAGGAAGATTGATTAGTAATAAATATTAAAAGAATTAAGTAATTAATCTTTTATATATTAGTAATACCTAAATTGTGTGGAAAAAATGATAAAGGAGAGGACTTATTACATGAATTTAGTTAAAGTTTTAATGGTTGGCTCTGACCTTTCTGTTAAAGGAGGAATGACAACTGTTGTTAATAGTTTTTTAAATAATAAATTTAATAATAGTGATATAAATTTTATTCCAACGCATATTGAAAATGTTGGGGCTATGAAGAAAATGTTATTTTTTATTAGATCTATATTTAAAATTTTAGGTAATTTAATATCCAATAATATTGATATTATTCATATTCATTTATCTGAAAGAGGAAGTTTCTTTAGAAAATTCGTGGTGGTTATAATTGGAAGAGTGTTTAGAAAGAAAATAGTGCTTCATTTACATGGAGCTAATTTTAAAGAATTTTATAACAATAATAAATTTTTACAAAAGTCAATAAGGTATATCTTATTAAAAGCAGATTCAGTAATTGTATTGGGTGATAGCTGGAATGAATTTGTAAAAAGTATAGATTCGTCTATTAATACATACATATTAAGAAACTCAGTAAAGTGTTCAAATGAGATTGTTAATTATGATGGTATTAATGTAAGACTTCTATTTTTAGCAGTTCTTATTAAAAGAAAAGGTATTTTTGATTTGATTAATGCTGTAAGTAAAATAAAGGATGATATTGATTTAGTAAACTATAATATTAAATTTATAATAGCTGGGACAGGAGAAGACGAAAAAGATGTTAAGTCTCTAGTATCAAAATTAGGAGTAGATAATTATTTTGATTTTAAGGGATGGGTAAATGGAAGACAAAAAGTGGATTTGATAAAAGATAGTCAAATTATGGTTTTGCCTTCGTATAATGAAGGATTACCTGTTTCTATTTTAGAGGCTATGAGTTATGGAATGCCAGTAATAACTACAGACGTCGGAAGTATTAAAGATGCAGTTAAAAACGAAGTTAATGGAATATTAATTGATCCAGGAGATATTGATAAGTTATATTTATCTATTAAGGAACTAATTATTAATAAACATAAATGGGATGAATATTCTAGAAATAGTAAGAAGATTATTAGTGAAATGTATGATCAGGATGTTTATTTTACAAAGATTGAGGGATTATATAATTCATTAGTAAAGGTTCATTAAAGAATATACTTGGAGGATTTATATGAATAAAGGAGAAGAATTAGTTTCTGTAATAATGTCATGCTATAACGAAAAAATAGAGTGGATAAGAAAAAGTATAGATTCTATATTGAATCAAAGTTATAAAAATATTGAATTTGTTATAGTAAATGATAATCCAGAATATGAAGAGTTAAAGGAAGTATTGCATGAGTATGAGAAAAAGGATAGTAGAGTAAAGCTATATTTTAATAAACAAAACAAAGGCTTAATATATTCATTGAATAAAGCTTTAGAAATTTCAAATGGTAATTATGTAGCTCGAATGGATGCTGATGATATAAGCTATCTTTATAGACTAAATGATGAAGTAGAAGTATTAAAAAATGATAATGTAGACTTTGTTATGAGTAATGCTGATATTATAGATGAATATGAAAATAGGATTAATAATTTTAATAATTTTAAATTAACATAAGACAAAATAAAAGACTGCTTAAAGTATAAAAATGTATCAATAAATCCTACTTGGATGTTTAAAAAGCAGATATTACAAAAATTAAAAGGTTATAATGAAGTTTTATATGCAGAAGATTATGACTTTTTATGTAGGGTTATACTTAATAAATATAATGTTAAATATATAGACAAACCATTAATTAAGTATAGAGTTAGATTTTCAGGTATTAATAAATCAAAACAGTATTATCAGGAAATAGTATCACAAATAGTTAATGAAAATTATAGACAAGCATTAAAAAACAGAAAAATATATAATCCAAGTGAGTATATAAAGAGATTAGATAGTAATATAGTCGAGAAATTTAAAGTTAATAATATGAAATTTGAGGAAGCTAAAGAGTTAATTAGGGAAAATAAAAAAATTATAGGAATAATTAATATATTATTTTTGTTATTAAAATCAAAAATTAAGAGAAAAGAAATGATTAATAAATTTTGTTTGAATTGTGTATGCAAATTTGAATGAATTTATATTGAAAAATAGGAGTGGAATTATGAAAGGATTATATATTGCTCTAGTTGATAGAGATTCAAAGTAATATAAATGAGTATATAAGAAAATATTATATCAATTAGAAGCG
>DPOH01000148.1 GCA_003539755.1 Clostridium sp. | reverse complement strand
TCTGAATCCTTAAGTAAGACAAGACAAATCACAAATAAGAAAACTGCTTCTACAGTTGAAACACCAGTATTATTATTCAAAGCGGATAGAGATGATTTAGTAAGACCAAAAGGACAAAATGACTTTGCTAAATATGCTAAAAACTGTACGCTTGAAAAAGTAGAAAATTCTAAACATGAAGTATACTTTGAAAAAGATTCTGTTCAAAAACCTTACTTACAAAAAGTGTTTGATTTCTTTAAGAAACATTTATTCAGTTAATAATTATTAGGACAAGTATTTTAAATATAAATTATTATATATGTAAGTAAGAATATTTACACAATAAATAGCTAAAGGGCATTGATTAACTCAATGCCCTTTATTTAAATTTAATAATCAAGTAATATTATTTCGCCAGATTTCAAAGTTTTTGGTACATCTATAACTCTTTGATTAGAACTGCCCATATATTTTAAAGTAATATCTTTTTGTGCTTCTATAAATTCACCGTCTACAATAACATCTAAAAAAGGTAATACTTTTGACATATGTTCATCATTTATGACTTCTTCGAATAAATATCCAGTCCATAGCCATATGGTTTTAGTATCACTAAAAGTATCTCTATATTCTTTTAATAATCTTAGTATTCCATCTACATTATCAAGTGGATCACCACCAAGAAGTGATAGTCCAGCTATATATTTACCACGGCTTTTTTCAATTATACTGTTTTGAACTTCTTGAGTATAAGGCTCTCCATTGGTGAAGCACCAAGTTTCAGGCTGGAAGCAGCCTTTACAGTGATGATTACATCCAGATGTGAATAAACTTATTCTTAGGCCTGGTCCATTAGCAACATCATTAACTTTAATTTTTGAATAATACATATACTTTGCTCTCCCTATCCCATATATATTTATAGCGTTGCCAAAAGTGGTAACGCATAAAATTTAAAGATGTAGAACTCTTTCTTTGATTTCAGCAGTTCTTCCTTTACTCCAGTAAGATGAACCTATATATCCGCATGTTCTTCTCATAACTTGCATTTCACTTTCATCTCTATTACCGCAGTTAGGGCAGTACCAGTGTAAGTTATCATCATTTTGAATTTCACCAGTAAATCCACATTTGTAGCATACATCTGGTCTTGTATTGATTTCTGCATATTGTACATTGTGATATATAAAGTTAATTATTGATTTAACTGCATCTAAGTTCTTACTTAAGTTAGGAACTTCAACGTAAGATATACATCCACCACTACTTATTTCATGGAATTGGCTTTCAAATGTAAGCTTGTCAAAAGCATCAATTTCTTCTGTAACATGAACATGATAGCTGTTAGTGTAGTACATTTTATCAGTTACATTTTTTATTTCACCAAATTTCTTTTTATCTAATCTTGCAAATCTATATATAAGATTTTCAGCAGGAGTTCCATAAAGTCCAAATCCTAAGTTATATTCTTCTTTCCACTCATCACATTTCTTTCTCATGTATTTCATTACATCTAAAGCGAATTTTTCTCCTTCTTTAGTAGTATGACTTACACCAAGCATTGCATATGTCATTTCGCAGATGCCAACATATCCTAATGATAGAGTAGAGTAGTTGTTCTTAAGAAGTTTATCTATTGTCTCACCTTTTTTTAGACGTCCTAAAGCTCCATATTGCCAGTGGATTGGACTTACATCAGATTTAGTTCCTAAAAGTAATTTGTGTCTGTAAAGTAATGCTTCTTTACATAATTCTAATCTTTCATCTAATAATGACCAAAAAATATTCATATCTTTATTGGCTATAATAGCTATTTGAGGAAGATTAAGACTTATAACACCTTGATTGAATCTTCCATACCATTTGTATTCACCATTTTCATCTTTGTATGGTGAAAGATGAGATCTGCATCCCATTGGAGGGAAGTTACATCCTTCATAATTTTGACGCATTATCTTTGCAGATTGATAGTCAGGAACAAGTCTCTTAACATTACATTCAGCACAAAGTTCTGTGATGTAGTCATATTTTCCGCCTTCTAAACAGTTATGCTCGTCAAGTACATAAACAAGTTTAGGGAAAGTTTCTCCTATTTCTTGACCTTTATAATTTTTCATTCCTTCAAGACGTTGTTTTATCATTTCTTCACAGATAAGAGCTTGTTCTTTTTCGTATTCATCACCTTCAATAATTTCAAGGTATACAGTTGCAAATGGACTTTGACCATTAGTTGTTTGAAGTGTTGAAAGCTGATATCTAATTGTTTGAACACCACTTTTTAATTCTTCCATCATTCTATCAGTTGCAAGTTCATAAGCTAATTCTTCATCACATTTTGCTAAGTAAGCTTTATAGTATTTATCAAAGCTTACTCTTAAGAATGGTGCTAAATGTCTTATAGTTATACTTTGACCACCATATTGATTTGAAGAAACTTGTGCCATGATTTGAGTGGCTACTGTACAAGCAGTACTGAAGCTTTTTGGAGTTTCAACAAGCTTATCATTGATTACAGTTCCATTTTCAAACATGTCTTCTAAGTTTATAAGACAGCAGTTATGTATGCTTTGTATTGCATAATCCATGTCATGGTAATGAATTATTCCTTCATCATGAGCTTGAACTATATTTGTAGGAAGAATCTTACGTCTAGCAATATCTTTACTTACTTCTCCAGCTATTAAATCTCTTTGAGTTGCTGCTATATTTCCATCTTTATTTGAATTTTCCTTTAATACATCTTCATTTGTACTATTCAAAAGACTTATAATATCTTCATCTGTAGTATTTTCATGTCTTTTAAATTCTTGAACAGCTCTGTAGCCTTCATAAGCTTTAGCTACTCCTTCCAAGCCGTTTTTTACTAATTCATAGTAAACTAAATTCTCAACTTGTTTTACAGTAGGAGGATGTTTTTCATCTTTAAAAACATTATATATATTTATAGATATTTCTTCAGCCATATCTTCATTAATATTTCTTATTCTAAATTTCATTGCCTTTAGTATAGCATTTTTAATTTTATCAGGGTTAAAATCTTCTACGCTTTTGTTTCTTTTTATAATTAGCATAATATTCTCCTTAGTCGTACATAGTATTATCATTTTTATATTATATATGAACTATCGGAAGATTTAAATCGAAATATATACCAGAAAAAAAATATTTAGTAATTTTTGTAGTGATTTTAAAGTATGATAGACTATGAAATTTGGCTCTATATGTGGGTTTGCACTAAAAAAAATATTTTGAAAAAATTTTAAATATTATTAAAAAATAATAATTATTAATTAGTAATTATTAAATTATAATATTAATACATTAAAGGGAACTAAATTTTATTTACTGAAACTCAACAGTTCCATCAAGGTCATAATATGCTTTTACTACTTTTAGTTTACCTTGTTGTATAAGATTTTTTACTATTTTATCTTCTAAGACCTCATTATAAACACCAGTAATATTATCTTTTATTGCATCATTTAAATTTTTAGAATATTTTATATTTGGTAATATTTTATCAACAAGAGCATTTATATTTCCTTCAGCTTCAGTTCCATTTTTTAATTTATCATATGCAGCTGTTACTGCGCCACAGTTTTCATGTCCCATAATAACAAGAAGGGGAGCATGTAGATGCTCTATACCATATTCAATTGAACCTAAAGCATCTTCATCAACTACGTTTCCAGCTATAGATATGTTGAAAATTTCACCAAGGCCACAGTTAAATATAAGTGATGGAGTCACTCTTGAAGCAGCACATGTTTTTATTATCTACTTATTATTTATATTGTATACCTAAAATAATTTTAAAAAATATTTTGTAATTATATTGAAAAATAGAAAATATTATGATATTATGAAAACGTAGTCAAGGGAATAAGGTATAAATGATTACATAAAAACATTATATTTAGCGTGTTACTGATTCGATCAGGCATAAGCATTGAAAATATAAATGTAGTTAATAATTTAATATTTGGTATGTCATTTGTAGTGTGCATTTTTAAGGTTGTTGTAACCGTTTAATTAAATCTGGTGTAGACTCATCTGACATAATTCAAATATTGGTTATTCATTATATTTTTTGAATGCTTATGCCTTTTGTTTTTTGTAACAAATAAAAAATAGGAGGGATAAAGATGGTAGGAATTATTCTTGCGAGTCATGGAGAATTCGCTAAGGGTATATTGCAATCAGGTTCAATGATTTTTGGAGAACAAGAAAATGTGAAAGCTGTTACGTTAATGCCTAGTGAAGGCCCTGATGATATTAGGGCGAAAATTGAGAATGCAGTTGCCACTTTTGGCAACGAAAATGAGGTTTTGATTTTAGCTGATCTTTGGGGTGGTACACCATTTAATCAAGCAAATAGTCTAGTTGAAAAGCATAAGGATAAATGGGCGATTGTTTCAGGTATGAATTTACCTATGCTTATAGAAGCTTATGGTGCACGTTTATCTATGGATTCTGCTCATGAAATTGCAGCTTATATTTTAAATTCAGCTAGAGAGGGAATTAAGGTAAAACCAGAAGAATTAGAACCAGATAATAATAAAAAAGATTCTAAGAATATATCTGAAAATTCTAATGTAGGAAAGCCAGGGAAATTTGAATATGTTTTAGCGCGTATTGATTCACGTTTACTACATGGACAAGTAGCAACTGCATGGACTAAAACAATGCAGCCTACAAGAATTATAGTTGTATCAGATGGAGTTGCTAATGATAAGCTTCGTAAAAATTTAATTCAACAAGCAGCACCTCCAGGGGTTAAGGCTCATGTTGTACCAGTTGATCATATGATTAAACTGGCAAAAGATGATGAGCATTTTGGAGGACAACGTGCTATGTTACTTTTTGAAAATCCACAAGATGTGCTTAGAGCAGTAGAAGGTGGGGTTCCATTAAAAACAATAAATGTTGGGTCAATGGCTCACTCTATAGGTAAAGTTCAGCCAAACAAGGTTCTTGCGTTTGATCAAAATGATATTGATACATTTAATAAATTAAAACAATCAGGTTTAGATTTTGATGTGCGTAAAGTGCCAAGTGATTCAAAAGGAAATATGGATGAAATATTAAAGAAAGCTCAAGATGAATTAAATAAGCAAAAATAAATTAATTATGTAAATAAAGGAGGATGAATAATCATGACTTTAAATATAATTCAAATTGTGTTAGTTGTTTTAGTAGCATTTTTGGCAGGGATAGAAGGTGTATTAGATGAATTCCAATTCCATCAGCCAATAGTTGCTTGTACATTAATAGGATTGGTTACAGGTAATTTAGTACCTTGTTTAATTTTAGGTGGTACTCTTCAAATGATGGCATTAGGGTGGGCTAATATTGGTGCTGCCGTAGCTCCAGATGCAGCTCTTGCAGCTGTAGCCTCTGCAATAATTTTAGTTCTTGGTGGACAAGGAAAAGCAGGAGTTACTTCAGCAATTGCTATAGCTGTTCCATTAGCTGTAGCAGGATTATTATTAACAATTGCTTGTCGTACTATAGCTACAGCGTTTGCACATTTTATGGATTCAGCAGCAAAGGACGGAAATATTAGAGCAGTTGAAATATGGCATATATTAGGTATATGTTTACAAGGTGTTCGTATAGCTATTCCAGCAATTTTGATTTTGGCAATTGGAGAAGGTCCAATTGGAAGATTATTAAATTCTATACCAGCATGGCTTACAGATGGTTTAGCAATAGGTGGTGGAATGGTAGTTGCTGTAGGATATGCAATGGTAATTAATATGATGGCAACTAAAGAAGTATGGCCATTCTTTGCAATTGGATTTGTACTAGCTACTGTAACAAATATTACACTTATAGGACTTGGAGCAATTGGAATAGCTTTAGCTCTTATTTATCTAGCACTTTCTAAGCAAGGTGGGTCTGGTAATGGAGGAAGTGCAAATACTGGTGATCCTATAGGCGATATTATTGATAGATACTAATAGAGGGAGGAATATAAAATGGCTAATGAACAATTGAAATTAACTAAAAAAGATCGTATTTCTGTATGGTGGCGTTCAACTTTTCTTCAAGGTTCTTGGAACTATGAAAGAATGCAGAATGGTGGTTGGGCTTATGCCATGATACCAGCAATAAAGAAATTATATAAGAGTAAAGAAGATAGAGCAGCAGCATTAAAACGTCACTTAGAATTTTTTAATACACATCCATATGTTGCTTCACCAATTCTAGGAGTAACACTAGCATTAGAAGAAGAACGTGCAAATGGTACTGCAATAGATGATAAAACAATACAAGGTGTTAAGGTTGGTATGATGGGACCTTTAGCTGGTATTGGAGATCCAGTATTCTGGTTTACAGTTAGACCAATATTAGGAGCATTAGCAGCTTCGCTTGCTATGACAGGAAGTATACTAGGACCTATTATTTTCTTCGTGGCTTGGAATGCTATTCGTATGGCATTTACATGGTATACACAAGAATTTGGTTATAAAGCAGGTTCTCGTATAAGTGAAGATTTATCAGGAAGTTTACTACAAGATATTACAAAGGGTGCATCTATACTTGGTATGTTCATACTAGGATCATTGGTTAATAGATGGGTAACAGTTAAATTTACTCCAGTTATATCTTCAGTTAATTTAGCTAATGGAGCATATATTGATTGGAATAGCCTACCAAGTGGTGCAGAAGGTATCAGACAAGCGCTAGAACAACAAGCAGCTGGTTTATCTTTAAGTCCAATTAAAATCACAACATTACAAAATAACTTAGATGATTTAATTCCTGGACTTGCTGGATTAATAATTACACTTATTTGTATGTGGTTACTTAAGAAAAAAGTTTCTCCTATTATACTTATAATTGGATTATTCATTATAGGAATTGTATTCCACTTAATTGGATTAATGTAATCTTTATAAAAGCCTAGGTACTATGCCTATACTTTTATAAATTATGAATTATAAAAATAAGTAATATATAGTAGGGAAATTAATTTGATTTTATAAGAGATAAATTGTTTTTATATATAAATTGTTTATATATAATCTATGTATAAAGGATTTATGTATAAAAAATGGAGGTATGTAAGATGGTTCAATCTTTAAATACAAAAGTAGATCTTGCAATTGATGCAACATCATTTAATGGGATAACAAGTTATGGAAAAATTATGGTGGGTGATAAAGGTTTTGAATTTT
>DPOH01000178.1 GCA_003539755.1 Clostridium sp. | reverse complement strand
GCTCAATACAAGCTTTTGAAGCACAACTCCTGCATCTACTGCATAAAATCTTAAAGTATGAACACCTTTAGTCAATTTATGATTAGTTTTTGATATATGAATATTATCAAGTACAGATATACACCAATGCATATTATTGTAATCTCCAGCTATAAAGTCCTTAGGAAGTACATAATTTATAACTGGTTCTTCATTATCAAAAACTACTGCATATTTTAATCTAGTATCATTTTGAAGATTATTAGTTGGTGCAGTATAAACTGTCAATATATAATCTGAATCTTCTTCTACTCTTAATAAGTACTCTAAATATGGTGAATCTTCAACTTTTTCAAAGGAAACACCAACTGGAAGAACCTTAACACTTGATAAAGTACGTCCGTAGTTTTTTAGTACTGTCCACTCGTTGCCACTTTTGGCAATGCTCTTACTCATATGTTCTGCTTCAATTGAAATCACATTATGAGCTTCTACAAATGTCATAGGACTTAAATTATTTGTATTTATTATTTCAGCATTAACCTCTACCTTTACTACTTTATCAGCACCAGTAATAGTTATCATTCCATGTAGTGATTTAGAAACTTTATCCCAATCTATTGAAACATTAACACGTTTTCCAGCCTTAACAGTTGCAGCTTTTTCATCAACTAATATCCAATCTGCACTTGTTTCAATATTATAATCAAATTCATTATTTCCACCATTACTTATAACTAATGTATAAGTTTCTCTCTTTGTATTTGTAAAGTGTGGTAATACTAAATCACCAGTATCACAATTATTATAGCCTTCTACATTAACAATCATTACACTTTCATCACTTAAAGGCAGTTTATATGTTTCAGGGTATGTCCAACTATCGGGTGCCCATTGTCTATATCCTATATGAGGTGAACTCATCATTCCCTTCCACTTACCATCTGACATTGTTTCATTATAATATTTCTGCATTTTAATATCTTTAGCTTTACATTCTTCTACTAGTGCATAATAAATATTTGCAAGTGCGCTTTTACGTTTATAATATAAATTATTCAATCCTGCATATATCTGCATTTTTACAACATTTGCTGCAGCTGCTGCTGGATAGTAAACAAGCTGGTAAAATGAATCCTTATACTTATCTGAAGCTGATTCATAATATTTTTGCGCTTCACTTTCTACTTTATCTGCCATATTAAATACTCTTTGAGCTTCATTATAATTTGAATAGCTATATGTTGTTGCATAAGTTACTTCTGGTCTTCTAAATCCACTCATTTTTGTATATCCCTTAAGTATATCTGCAATTCCATTTATAGATTCATCTTTATTATTATCTGAAATAAAATCTCCAAACTGCTGTTTAACCCACCTTTTAGTATATTCATCAGTTTTATTTAATCCATTTGTTCCCCATTTATCAAAATCATATGCAAGCTCCATAAAATATGAAAGTGGAAATTCCATTGGTTTTAAATCTCCAACATTAACAATCCATATATCTCGTACACCATATTCATATGCCATTGTCATCTGTTCCCATACTTTTTCTAATGGAGTTGTATTTACCCATTCATAAGAAATTGGTCCTCCATGATAATCAAAATGATAATACATTCCCCATCCTGCTTTTCTATCCTTTTCTCTTGGTGATGGAAGAGTACGCACATTAGCAAAATTATCATCTGCAAGCATTATAGTAACATCATCAAGTACATCCCAGTTTCTAAGCCCATTTGTATCATTTGTTCCATACCAGTATTTTTCTACTTCCTTATATATAGTCAAAACTTGTGGTGCATTTTCTAGCCCTTGTTTCTTTAACATTTCTTTTTGAGTTAAAATAATCTTCTTTAAAAGTTCAATATTTTCTTCTTGTGTTCCTTCTAATGCAGAATCCTGCTCTCCTCGCATTCCAACTGTAATAAGACTTTCAAAATTCTTATTACGCTTTAATCCATCTTCCCAGAACCTTGAAATAGCATCACTATTACTTCTAAAATCCCATGCTTTATTATCTCCATATGTATTGCATATGTTTTTCCATTCTTCCCCTGCTCTAAACATAGATTCATGATGTGATGTTCCCATAACTATTCCATAATCATCAGCCAATTCAGCGTTGGCTAAAGGATTGTTCTTTCCATTTTCACTGAATACAGCACTCCACATAGCTGGCCACATGAAATTTCCCTTTAATCTTAAAATAAGCTGAAATACTTTATTATAAAATAATTCATTAAAATCACCAAAGGTATTAGTTACCCAGGATCCTAAAGAAGGCCATTCATCATTTAAGAAAAATCCTCTATATTTTACAGATGGTTCTTTTGATGTTTTATTTAATTCAAATTTATAAAATATAATTTCATTTCTCTTTTTAGGCATAACATCTGCAAAATAAACCCATGGACTTACCCCCATAAGCTCAGAAATATGATAAATCCCATAAATAGAACCTCTTTTATCACTACCTATAATAACTACTGCTTTTTTCACATTTTCCATAGGATTATCTACTACTTCGATTTTGTAACATTCACGTTTACCTTGAATTTCAGGTACATCAATAACTTTATTTTTAATTAATAAATCTATAACTTCATTGTTTCCTATTGAACCTGCAATAATCACTGGAGTATCGATTTTCATAGATTTTAAGATATTTATGTCTGTAACCACATCAGATTTAATTCCTGAAACAAGGTTAACATCCTCTGCAAAAGAATCTGCTACAAGCTTTAATCCTTTATAATCGTTACCTTTGTTATCTATTATAATTGGTGTAGCTTTTCCACCTGCCACCAATTTTATTTTAAATTCTTCATCTTCTTTCACATTAAATTTAATATTTTCATCTTTATTGTTATTTGCCATTTCACTAACCTCCTACTTTAATCAAATGCATTTTTAATTGATTTCCTTATCTGCTCAACAGCCCATAATATATCCTTAATATTATTATCAGTTCTCATATTAGCTCTTGCATAATCCATTATTTCACGAACTTTAGATAAAGAATTTTCAAACTTATCATCCATCCATTCATATCTAGGCAATAACCATAAATAAAAATGTCCTGATCTTTCTTCTTGAATTATTGAAACTTCCTTAATATCTACTATGTCCATTTGAGCTTTTCTAGCTTTGTAAACTAAATCAAATTTTAATTATATCCAAACCCAAGTATTGTAAATAACTTATCTGTGCTATCTTCAGACATTTTTATTTCTACCTTATGCTCCTTACATACTTCTTCTTGATATACAATGATAGCATTACAATGTGTCCAGCCTACTTCTTTAGGGTCTAATGTCATCTTTAAGTTTCCATCAACAAAAACATCAGCCTTGCCATATTCTTCACTACCAGAATCCTTAAATACTAGCAAAAGACTTCTACTATTTACTTTTAATTTAAAGCTTTCATCTCCTGAGTTTTTTCCATGCATCCAGTTATATGGAAACTGCATTGTACCTAAGAAATTTGTATCCATTTCTACACATTGAAGATCTTTATCAGTTTCATTAAAGCTGCCAGATTCTATTTCTGCATTGCAATTATTATCCTTTTTGTCTATAAGATGAATATTCATAAAATCAGCACCTATAGCTGGCTTTTTATCCAATGATATATCTTCAGCATCATAAGGATTTTTAGCTGTTTGTTCAAATAAATATGCAATACAATCTGTCATAATAGTGTGTCCATCATTAGTAGGATGGAAAACATCATAGAAATATTGTCTCTTTGTTATAACATTTCCCTCTTCTCTTGATAACTTGAATTGGTCTACAACTGCATCTGATACACTTACCATAGGTAAATTATATAATCTTCCAACTGGTGAAAGTCTCTCTTGAAGATTCCACTCATCATAAAATACTGCAAATAACAATATTACTGCTGGATTATTATCCGCACTAAGAATTGTCTTAATTAAACTTTCATAACAGTTTCCTTTAGTTTCATCACCTTCATCATTTACAGCAAATTCTACTATTACTACATCAGGCTTTACTGTACCATCTCTAAGAATATCCCTGTCATAACGTATCATTCCAAGTTCTGAAGGTGTTCCACCTACTCCAGCCTTAATAAAATGAACATTATCTCCATTATCTTTTCCAAACATCTCTTTAAATTTTTCATATGATCTATGAGCATAACAGTTAATATTTATAGGCTTTGCTCCTGCCCCCTGAGTTATAGAACCTCCAATATATGCTATAGTTACATTTTCTCCTCTTTGTGCTTTGTCTATAGCAGCTTTAAGCCTTCTGTTATTTCCAATGTTCAATAAAGATTTAGAAATCATCTTTTTATAGTTTTCACTATTAAAATCTACTGGTGGGTCAATTGCAATTTCAGGTACTTCATATCCATCATTAAGATAAATCTTTACTGTTGCTTGTGCACAAAGTCCTGGTTTTTCAAATTCAAATGCAAACATTCCTACTACGTCATCATTATCTGACCATTCATAATCATCTAAATTTATTACAGTTTCAATTCCATCGCTAGTACAAGGTACTTTAATTATAGTACCTCCTCCGTATACATCCTTCTTTCCATAGTTGTGAAATACAAAATCTATATGACCAGTTTCTTCTGATGCATTTACGCAGATGCCGACACTATGGACAATTTTTCTTACTCCATCCCAGCTATTTAAATACTCTAATATTTCCTTATCTTCAACTCCACCAATAAAATTAGCATTTGAAGCTAATCTTCCTTGATCAAGATAAACATCTTGAGAAGGTTTACTATTATTACGTGCAGTAGCTTCTATCATTTTATCAATCATTATATAAAAACCACTTCTCTTCTTCTGTGGATCCTTTGGCGCTTTTGGTCCGCCTTGTACAGTATTACTCATAATTATGCCTCCTATATCCATAATGGACTATTAATTTAATTAACATTAGTATTATGTATGATTAAATATAATCTTAGGTATATAAGGTAATTTTCAATATACAAACTATATATTGAAAATCATCGTATATATTTAGGTTATATTATCTCCACACTTATATATTACCTTTTTTTAACAAAATAAAATGGTAAAATTTTAATACAATATAGACAAAATTAATCATAATACATTTTTTTATGATATCTATTCTAAAAACCGATTTTAATTGTAATATATTAAAATTTACTTTTATCTATATTAAAAAGATGCTGCAATTAATAAAAATTAAAATACAGCATCTTTATATTAGGAATTTTTATGAACTAAACTTTTAAGATTTATTATTTATTTATATAAATTAATTATAATAAATCATTTAAATAAAAATTTTTAGCCGAATTCTTTTACTCTTATTCTAACTTCTTCAGTATGAGCATCTTCATATGCTTTGACATTTGCTTGTTCATTCATAGTTTTCTTATATTCTTCCCATGCACTGTCGAAGTTATCTGGATCTGTCATAATAACTTTTGGAAGCCATTGTTTCTTTATATCCCAAATTTTCTTATATGCTACGCCAGCTTCTGAATCTCCTTTTAATGTTTCAGTAAATGTATATATTGGGAACCAAGGTTCATTTTCATCATTTGTAGTATCATTCATAAATTCTGTAAATGTCTTGTATCCATAAGCATCTAATATCTTCTTATCAGTATCACATAAAGAAGCATAAAATTCACCAGGTTGGTCTCCAGGGCCTACAGTATTAATTCCATCTGCCATCATACCACCTATTGTTGGGAAATATGAGTATGGACACATATTCTGATTTACCCAGTCTTGATCTTTAGCATGTTTTCTTTGTTCATCAGTTCTATAGAATAAACCATTTTCATCTACTTTATAATCTACATCTTTTTCTCCCCATGATCTCATTGTAAGAACTTCAGGAGATAATAAATCATTCATAAATTGAAGAGCACCTTCTAAGTCTTTACATTGTGTAGTTATACCAATTCCAGCAGGTCCATTTAATGCTGGTTTGCTTCTATAGTGTGGTTTAACATTTTTGTCTAAAACTAATGGTAATGGAACCCATGTTAATTCATCTTTTCCTTGTTGAGCTAATGCACTTTTAGCATCATTAAATTCCCATCCTTGATCTATCATACCAAGTACATTACCTTGTGATAATTTAGATATATATTGATCAAATGTAGCAGTAAATGTTTCTGGATCAATTATACCTTTACTATATTCTTCACTAAGTTTTTTGTAATAAGCTTTTGCTTCAGGAATAAAATCATAAAGTGTAGCTGTTAAAGTACCTTTATCAACAATAGCTTTACCATCATTAGGATGTCCAGCTAAGAATTGAGGTGGATTTTCTAATGAAAAATCTCTTCCATTTGCACTTAATATCTCAAATCCAATTGTAGGTTTTCCTTCAATTGTAGGATTTGCTGCTTTATATCTTTCTATTAAATCAAAATACTCATCTAATGTAGTAATCTTAGGAAAATTAGCCCACTCTAGAACCTTTTTTGAATCCAGAATGCTTCACCACTTTCTGTAGGTCCAGTTTCCTTTCCTTGTATCTTAGCAAATTGAGGTATCATATAAAGGTGGCCATCTGGTGATTCACATTTCTTCCACTCTTTATCTGTAAAGTAATTTTTCAAGTTAGGATATTTATCACTTCTTAAATATTCATCTAATTGAACAAGCGCACCAGCATCAACCAAACTTTGATTTCCCTGTATAAAATCTGGATAATCTCCACCAGCTATCATGACACCAATTCTTTCTTATTGTATTGTACTATTTTAATGTAAACGTTAAACAGGCATTTTTTATACAATTATGCTTATATTAATAAAATATTTATCTAAATCGATAATTTTTGATTTAATTGAGGTGAAAGATTATGGCATATATAAATTCACAAAGCTTTGAAGAAATTAAACATCACGGAAATAAACTATTTCCTATTTCAGCTTATCCAGTAACATGTACAGTAAAAGGTCCTATACTTCAATTTCATTGGCATAAAGAACTTGAATTTCTTTATCTTGCAAAAGGAGAGGCTGTATTTACAATAGACGATAATAGCTTTACATTAAAGGCTGGTGAGTGTGTTTTTATCAACTCTGGTAAAATTCATTCCGGATACTCTATAACAGTTATTACTCAATACATTTCAGTTGTTTTTGATATAAATTTATTAACTACCACTTTTGATATTTCTAAAGAACTATTCAATAATATAGTAACCAATAGATACAACATTATCCAACACTTCACTCCCGATGGTTCTTCTCAGTCTAGAGTAATTTCAGAACTTAAAAACATTATTACAGAATTAAAAAATAAAAATTTTGCATATGAACTAGTTATAAAAAGCAACCTTTTATCTATTTTTACCATTATTCCAAGAAATTCCTTATACACTAAAGTAACCACCAGCAGAAAAAATTTATCTTTAGACAAGAAGTTTGAATTATTCAAAGAAATACTCTCTTTTATTGAAAATAACAGTAATAATAAAATTAAACTTTCAGATATAAGTAATAAAATTAATTTAACACCTCAATACTTATGTATATTTTTTAAATATATGACTAATATGAGCATTATCCAATATATTAATAACTACAAAATAGAAAAGGCTGCATCTATGCTTAAAATAAGTAATCTTACAATCCCAGATATTGCATTATAAAGTAATTTTGATAATATAAGTTATTTTAATCGTGTCTTAAAAAAACAGTTAAAATACTCTCCTAGCGAATTCAGAGAAAAATATTCATAGTTCTCAATATTTATACAAATAACCTTTATATTTTTCTTTATTTTGCAATTATTATAATTATAGAAATACACCAATACATACTGAGAATAATATTTTTCACCATTTTTTACTATATTTTTAGTTGGAAGTAGTTTTTTACATTATAGCCTATTGAAAAAATTTCAATAAGAAACTATTATATTAAATATAGAAAAAATAATGATTAATGAGGTTATTTAGCAATGAATAATAATTACAATGAAATTTTAAATAGATATAAAAATAGATGTAAAGCAAATGAAGATTTATCTAAATATCATACTTTTAGAATAAAAGGTTCTGCTGATATTGTACTTTTGCCAGAAAGTAAAGATGAATTAGTAGATATGCTTCACTTTTGCAGAGCTAACGATTATAAATATGCCATTATTGGTAACGGTAGTAATATCATATTTAGCAATGGTGTATACTCTGGAATTCTTATTACAACTAAGAATATGAAAAATATAATAATAGATGAAGATAACATATATTGCGAATGTGGTGTCCCACTTCCTCTAGCTGCTATAAAAGCATTAAATGCAGGACTGTCTGGATTAGAAAAATTAAGTGGCATACCTGGTACATTAGGTGGAGCTATAGTTATGAATGCTGGTGCTTATGGTTCAGAAATAAAAGATACTTTAGTTTCTGTATGTGTATATGATAAAAATGGTAAGATATATGATTTATCAAAAGATGAATTAGATATGTCTTACAGACATTCAATTATTAAGGATAAAGAACTTATAGTATTATCTTGTGTCTTAAAACTACACGAAGGTGATCCTAAAGAAATAAAAGAAACTATGGATTTATGCAAAAGTAAAAGAATTTCTTCCCAACCTCTTGAATATCCTTCTGCAGGTAGCATATTTAAGAAGGGTGAAGAATATTTTCCTGGAAAGCTTATAGATGATTTAGGACTAAAAGGTTTTTCAATTGGTGGCGCAGCTGTTTCTGAAAAGCACGCAAATTTTTTAATAAATAAAAATAACTCAACTGCTGAAGATTTACAAAACCTAATACTATATATTCAAAAACAAGTCTACGATAAATATAAAGTAAATTTAAAAACAGAAGTTGAATTTATATAATCACTTTTAATACACACTTATATAAAAATAAAAAACTCCATGTAATCTTTAATTAAAAGTATATGGAGTTTTATTGTTATTAATCAAATAATATGCTTTTTACTACTGCAAATCCTTCTCTTATATAGTTTACTGGTACAAGGTACCATACAGTTGGACTGGAATAGCTGGTCACATTCAAGTATCCATTTCTTTTAGCTAACAGCCTACTCCTAAAAGTATGAAAATCTGTTGTAACCACCTTTACATTGACATTTCCTATGGATTTACCGCTATTATTTTCAATAATTGCTTTTGAATATTTAAAATTTTCATTAGTATTAGCAGACTTATCTTCAGTTAATATATTTTCTTCTGGAACTCCACTGTTAATTAAATAATTTCTCATTGCTTCAGCTTCAGGAATCTCTTCATCTTTTCCCTGACCTCCACTAACTACTATTTTACTGTTATTAAGATTTTTATCTAAGCATTCAATTGCAGCATCAAGTCTTCCCCTTAACGTAACAGTCGGCAAATTTCCATTATAAAGTCCTGCTCCTAGAACTAAAATATATTCTGAATTACTTATATCCTTTTTAGGGTAACATATTATTATTCCCTCAATTGCAATTAACAAAATACTAATTGCTATCATACCATATTTCACACATCTATAAATTACTTTTAATGCAGGTTTGCTAATAATATATTCGATCATATAATCCCATATAATTGCAGCAATAATTATGATTACCGCAAATATAGTTAATGGAATAGAAAAAACAACTTTAGAATTACTTACCTTATTGCTTAATATAACATATAAAATAATAATTATCCCTAATAAAATAGTACCTATCTTTCTCTTCATTTTTCCTCCACGTCTTTTGCAATATTTTATTAGATTATATTATATTTCCTAAAATAGGCAAATAACATTAAGAAAAATGTAATAAAATTTTCATTATTTATTTGAAAATTTAATAATCTATTACAATTCCTCTTTCTTCATCTAATATACAAAATACGAACTCAT
>DPOH01000028.1 GCA_003539755.1 Clostridium sp. | reverse complement strand
CATCCATTCTTCAATAAAATCAATATTACCTATAGTACAACTTGCTTATGCCTTCTTATTTGCATACCAGTATTTATCAAAATTGGGATAAGTTAATCCTCCAAGTGTTTTAAAAAAGTCTAACTCAGACAATACATTTTCATAATTAAACTTAGATAATTTATAACAATCATTACCTATCACTGTATTGGCTCCATTTTTAATAACTCCTGTTAAATCTAAAAATTCTGATTTATCCTCTTCCTTATACTTAGTCTTAAATTTTAAACATACACCTCTATGATTATCTCCATAAGTTCCCCATGAAGATAAACTTGTACATTGATTTGTAAAACATGCAGCATACCACTTTGGCCAAATAAGCTCTTCAATTTCACTTAAATATGCTTCTGGAAACTGTATCATTATAAATGTCTTGTTACTAAATACACTTTCTCCTTTTTCATCATAAACTTTAAAAATATCCCTACTAGAATTAATATTGTTAAGAGTATTAAACATACTTTCAATTTCATCTTCCAATATAAATTCATTATCATCCTCTTCTCTATTATTCTCTCCCCTTTCAAGCTGTATTATATTATTTTCTTCTAATATATTTTCAAATATACTCATTCGCTTTATATAACCATAATTAGAATCTACAAAATTTATAGAATCAAATGCAAACTTGTGTATAACCTTTAAATAATTAAGAAGCTCATTGTACCTTATTTTTTTATTCTTATCTGCCAAAAATGATGGCATATTCTTTATAATTTTATTTGCAAAGAAATAGTCTTGTATTTTAATAAATCTCTCTTTATGCTTAACAGATGAAAATTCAATGCTATTTTTAAATATAGGAATAAAATCCTTATTGATTTCCTTATCTTCACCTACTACACTCCACATATTCGTCACATGTTCAAGACACATAAGATAGTGATTCATAAAGTTTCTCCATAAAATCTCATCACCCTGCCAGAATATATCTTTGATACCTTCCATAGGGTCATTTAATTTCTCAGGAGAAGCAAAATATATTTCCTGATTATTAAGTTCATCATACTGCTCATCCAGCAGGTACTTTGTTTTTCTAAATCTATACATGTTATTCACCGCCTAAGTGAGATTATATCATAATTAATATATGTGAATCTAAATAATATTTTCTAATTCCTTTGAGATAAATTATTTATTACAGAACAATAATTAATTCAATTCATTCTACTGTAAAACAATATAAAAATCACCAACTTACACATATTGGTTTTAAAGGTGAAAATATTGTATAATAGTTTAATAATATAGGTTTAATTTATGAGAGGAGCTATTAAACTTGGTAGAATATAAAAGCAAAGAAGATTTGATCATTGAAATTTCAAATCGTTCTAAATTATTTATACAAGAATTTGATAATATTAACGAACAAGATAAGGATGTATTACTTAATGGAGTGGATAGAACACCTGCTCAAATGATTGCTTATCAATTAGGATGGATGAACTTAATTCTTCATTGGGAAGCTCAAGAGAAAAAAGGTCAAATTGTCGTAACACCTTCTCCAAATTACAAATGGAATAATCTTGGTGGATTATATGAAAGCTTCTATAATCAATATGATGGATATAGCCTTAATGAGTTAATCCATATGTTTATAGAAACAGAAAACAAAATCATTGAACTAATAAATACATATACAGATATAGAGTTCTTTCAACCAGGCGGAAGAAAATGGGCATCTTCAACTACTTCTAACTGGCCAATTTGGAAATGGATTCACACAAATACTGTTGCTCCCTTCAAATCCTTTAGAACCAAAATACGAAAATGGAAAAAGTTAAAATCCATATAAAATATCTATGGCATTGTATTGACTGCATCACTTACAATGCCATCTTTATTAATAAATGAATGTAAATATGATTTAAGTTCTTCATTTTTCCCATACTTCATAACATACTCATAAACATTTTTCTTTCTAAGTACACAATTAAATTTATTCTTTTCCTTTTGAGAACTTGCTTGTATAACTCCTATTTTCATTGTATAACCTCTTTTCTATTAATATTTCACCCAAATTATACCATGTAATGTAATTTGAAATTCATACCTTCATTTATTTGTAATACTAAAATAAGCTAGTATACCAAATTATACCTCTTTCATATACTGGCTCATCTAAAATTATTTGTAATATTTATATAGAGAAAATGTTTATTATATATGGCTATAACTTTCTTTTATAGTAGAGAAGCTTATCCAAGCATATATAATCTAAAAGATAATATATACTCGTGTAAGCTTTAAACAAATAAATTACTTATATAATTCTCTTTCTGCATTCCACATATTATAATACTTACTCTTATTTGAAATAAGCATATCATGACTGCCCTCTTCTACTATATTACCATTAGAAACCACTATTATTTTATCTGCATTTTGTACTATTGATAAAGTATGTGCAATCATTATTACTGTTTTCTTCTTTTTCAAAAGATTCACTATTGCTTTCTTTACTGCTATTTCATTTTCAATATCAAGAGAAGCAGTAGCTTCATCAAGAAGAAGTATAGGACTATCCTTTAATATTGCTCTTGCAATAGATAGACGCTGACGTTCTCCTCCAGAAAGTGAATTACCATTTTCACCAATGCATGTATCATATCCATTTTCAAGTTTTTTTATGAATTCATGACAATTAGCTTCTTTACATGCTTTTATTATTTCCTCGTCACTTGCATCTTCCTTAGCATATCTTATATTATTCTTTATTGTATCATTAAATAGAAATATATCCTGATCCACTAATGATATTTTCTTTAGCACTTGCGTACTTTCATAATCACTTGTGCATATACCACCTATTTTTATAGTCCCCCCTACTGGGTCATAATATTTTGAAATAAGATTAAGTATTGTTGATTTACCTGCACCTGAATCGCCTACTATTGCTGTTAACTTTTGATTTTCTGCTGTGAAATTTATATTTTTTAAAACAGGCTCATTTTTCTCATATTCAAAGGATACATTATTAAATTCAATTGTATAATTTGGCGGTTTAAATTTAATATTACTTTCATTTTCTTCATCTTCATCTACGACTTTTTCAATAGCTTTTTTTGGGATAATTAAATTCTTATAAGATGTAAAATCAATAAAGATAGCTGTAATAAGTTTACATGCAAATATAGGAATCATACTTTCCATAATTATAGTTACAATACTTATATTTCCAATCTTTAAAGAATTTTGGCCAAATAAAATAATTATTGGAATGGATAAACCTCCTATTACTGTCTGAATTGCACCTATAGGAATAACTTTAGCTTCATATTTATAACTTATATCAGAATAATCTTTCATAGAATTAGTTACATTTTGATTTTTAGTTCCACATAATCCATATGATCTAAATGTCTGAATACCTGTTAGATATTCAACTATATTACTAACATTATCTGTTACTATTACATTCTTTTCATTTCCATACTTTTTTACCATAGCTGTTGATAAATATAATCCAAAAAACATTATTGCTGTTACTATAAATATAATTATTCCGCCAGTTGGATACATTATTCCCATAAATATTATCAACATCACAATAAGAGTTGTATTCTTTACAATATCACCTAACCTATGAGATAAAATATTTTCATAATTCGATACATCACTTGTTACAGCATTTATATATTGTCCAGTTTTTGATTTTGTAAATTTAGATAATGGAATCTTTTTGATTTTATTACCTAAAAATAATCTAATATTTTCTGTCATTTCAGCAGCTGCAATATGACATCCAGTATATGCTGTACTGTAAATTAAAAGCCTTAAAATAAAAATCCCAAATAGTATTAGTGAATATTTCACAAGATTATCCTTAGATAAGTTATTACTAATCATATCCTTTAACACTTCATATAATATTGTAAAATTTGCCCCTGACATAATACCTTCAATTACATTAAAAAACATATATCTATATAATTTATTGCTTATCTTCATAACATTATTATTGCTCAACTAACACACCACCTTTAAATCTATATGATATATTACGTGCTTCATTATAATCATTCCATGACTTCCTATAATATTGATTTTTCATGAGCATTTCGTCGTGTGTTCCAAAATCTTGAATTGTATTATTTTCAACAACTGCTACTCTATCACATGTCTGAACAATTCCTAGTCTGTGAGCAACAATAATAACTGTTTTTCCAATACATAAATTTTCAATTGCTTTATCAATTTCAATCTGATTCTCTGGATCTGCAGCAGAAGTTGCTTCATCTAAGATCAATATAGGAGATTTTTTTAATATCGCTCTTGCAATTGCAATTCTCTGCTTTTGTCCTCCTGAAAATCTTGAACCATAACCACCTACTAAAGTATTATACTTATCTGGAAGGCTCATTATAAAGTCATCTATTTGGGCCTTTTTAGCTGCATTTCTAACTTGTTCTATAGTAACATTCTTCCCCATTGCAATATTTTCAAAAATGCTTCCCTTACTTAAAAATGTCTTTTGAAATACAACTGAAATATTTTCTAATAATGTTTCATAATCTATATCTTTAATATTGATTCCTCCAATTAATATTTCCCCTCTATCTACATCATAAAATCTTGAAATCAGTTGGACTATAGTACTCTTACCATTGCCTGACTTACCTACTATAGCAATTCTTTCCCCATCTTTTATATTTAAATTAGCATTATTTAATACTCGTGTTTTACCATCATAAGAAAAGCAGACATTACTTAACTTAATATCATGTCTCTTTGGAAACTCTTTTTTTCCACCTTTAAATACTGGTATATCTAAAATATCTTTTACCTTATTAACTCCATTCAATACTTGGACAAAATTTGATCCTAACTCTAAAAGTGGTCGTAATTCAGTTAAATATAATGATCCTACAAACAAAAATAGAATATATGTACTTAAGCTTATAGAATCATTTAATAACATTATTCCACCTATAGGTGCTATTAATATAAGACCGCATTCTATAACAACTACGAATATCCCAAATGGTATTCCCATCTCCTTTGCCATCTTTCTCCAAACAACATGCTGCCCATTTATAGCTTCTGTAAATTTTTTAAATGATTTACTTTTCATATCAAGGGCCTTAATGATTCTCATTCCACTTATATACTCAATCATAGTAGAATTTAATGACGATAATGATTTATTCATATCTTCAATAAGCTTACCAGCTCCACAGAACATTGCTGCCTGACATAATATAGCCACAGGTAACGGTATTAAACTTACTAGAGATAATTTAATATTTACTGTACATAAATATATGAAGATTGCAATAGGCCCACTAGCATACATAACAAGTTCAGGAATATGATGTGCTAAAAATAATTCTAGTTTTTCAATATCTTCATTAAATATCTTCTTTATTTCACCAGTCCCTCTTTCACTTAGATATCCTAGTGGTATTTTAGACAAATGATTATTAACCATACATCTTACTCTAAATAAGGTCTTATAAGCTCCTTTATGAGACATTACACCTGACAAACTAAATGATACATACCTAATTAAAATCGATACTGTAATAATCTCAACATTAGTCAAAATTTCTTTCGAATAAATATCACTTCCTAAAAATAGATTTATAATATTATAAATACATAAATATGGTATGATTGAACATATCCCACTTATTAATGCACAAAAAACTGAGAAATATAAAAAATATCTATCTTTTTCAGCCCATTTAAGAAGTATTTTTAGTGGTTTTTCTTTTCTTTGATTCATAATATAATTACCATCCTTTCTATAACCTAATGATAATTATATTCATTATTAATTTCTGCTCTTCTTAACTCCAAATGTTCCAATTGAAAATTTATTTAAAATTTTCAACATCCATATCCACATGAATAATAAAAAGCATATTAATAAATAACTTAAATTAATATGCTTAAAATAAAACAATATATTAAATTTTCTATGTATCCTAGCTTCTATTGATCAGTTTTGCCATTTTCTTTTCTATATTTTGTAGGCAACATTCCAAAAGTATCTTTAAATGCCTTTGCAAATTTTCCACCATTAGAATAGCCTACTGCTAATGATACTTGTAAAACAGAATAATCACCATTCCTTAATAATTCTTTGGCCTTAGACATCTTGCACATTTTACTATAAGCAAAAACTGTACTTCCATATAGACTTTTAAAGCCCTTTTCTAAGTCTGTTGTATTCATACCACATATTTCAGAAAGCTTTTTAAGGGTGATAAATTTATCACTATTTTCAATAATGATTTTTCTTGCATATTTTATTTTTTCAATAGATTCCCTTGAAAAATATACAGTTTCATTTTCTTTATAATCTTTTCCTGAAATTAGATATAAAATCAATTCAACTACTTTAATCTTCATCAAATGTATTTTATACTCATCTGGAAGCAGATATAATTCCTTATATATATGATTAAGACTTTGATTTCCATGACTTATAATGCACCTATCAGCTTTAAAGACATCTTTAAGAAATGTATCTTTTTTAAATTCATCAGTATTAAGAATTTTATTTAATGCTGGTATAAATTCATCTAAAAAAATCATAATTCTAATACCTTTAAAGACTTTAGATGTCAAATCACAACAAAACGCTTGTACCTGGTATCCAAATAATGATATATCCCCATTAGTCATAAATGCATACTTTTCATTTTCCAGCTTTATCTCTACTTGTCCACTTAAACAATAAGTTATTTCTATACAATCCTTTTCTAGTTCCATCATACTACTAAGTGGTTCATTTAATTGCATATCTGCATACATAAGCTCAAGACCTGGCATCACCTTATAATTATTTATATATCCTTCACCATAATTTGAATCAAGAATATATTTTATACTATTTTCTTCATATAGTTTTTTCTCAAATATACGTTTAAAATATTTATTATCTAAAGATGTCATAATGTTTCTACCCACTTCTCTTAATTGCCCAAAGTAAAAAATATCATCTTTTCAGACAAACTATATACTTCCAACTATTTCAATTATACTTTATAAATTCTTCACAAATATGCTTATTACAAAAAATAACCAATTTATATCTCACTATTTTTTAAAGAATAAAGAATTCTTTTAATTTATGAATATTTTCACTATTATCCAAATAATAATCCTCAAGCATTTGTCCATTATCTAAATGCACAACCCTATTGCAACATAAAGATATAAATTCATAATCATGGGTAACTATAAAAATAATCTTACCCAATTCTGAAAGTCTTTTAATTAAATTCGAAACTTTTTTCATACTATCAAAATCCAATCCACTTGTAGGTTCATCAAATATAAGTATTTTTTTATTACAAATCATACTTACTGCAACTGAAACTCTCTGCTTTTGACCACCAGATAATGCTGCTGGATGCCTATCTTTATATTGATATATATCTAAACTCTTTATTGTTTCATCTACTATCTTCATATCAGGATTCTTAATTCCAAGTGTACATTCCTTCTCAACGCTTTCAGCAAATAACTGATAATTTACATCCTGCATAACCATATATGTTAATTTTAAAGCGTCCTTTTGGTTTATTTCTTTACCATCCCATTTTATGATTCCTCCACATTTTTTTAGAAGACCACATATTGTTCTCAAAAACGTGGACTTTCCAGCACCATTATGACCAATAATAGATATTACTTCACCACATGATACATCTAAATTTATATTGTTTAAAATTGATAGTTTATCATGCCCTACAGATAAATCTCTAATTTGAAATTTTGCTTTTTCTTTGTTTATGGTCTTTTTCCCCACTATAACACCATTTAAATCCAAAGTCCTAAGCCCCATGTTTTCTCTTAATTTATTTGGAATTTTCAAAAATTCTTCTCTTTCAATAACACTATCAATTCTTCCTTCTTTCATATATAGTATCTTATCTACTATGTCTTTCAAATAATATAATCTATGTTCAGCAATTATTATGGTTTTCCCTTGATATTTAAGCATCATAATATTCTTTTTAAGTTCATCTATAGCATATATATCAAGATTTGATGATGGCTCATCTAACACATAAATATCAGGTTTCATAGCATATACAGACGCAAAGGCTATTTTTTGCTTTTCTCCTCCTGATAAATTAAATATATTTTTTCCTCTTAATTTTTCAATATTTAAATCTCTGTAAGATTTATTAACTTTTTCATTAATCACCTTACTTTCATATGATAAATTTTCAAGTCCAAATGCAATTTCACTATCAGTATCAACATTAAAGAATTGAGAGCGTGGATTTTGAAACACCGATCCAACTTTTTCTGATATATTGTACATAGGAATGCTCTCCAATTCTTTATCTCCTATATATACCTGTCCAGATACTGAACCTTTATAAAAATGTGGTATAAGCTTATTTATAATACGGATAATTGTTGTTTTTCGACAACCAATTCTTCCACATAATAAAATAAACTGGCCTTTTTTTATTTCAATATTAATATTCTTTATTCCATTATAATTTTTTCCATCATAATTAAATGACACATTTTCGAATCTTATCATATTTCCTCCATACATTTAGAATAAAACACACAAGATAAATATCACACCAAAATATGCTATACCTATATAATCCCAAATATTGTAATGAATTATTTGCATGCATGTACGTGGATTAGGATTTTCAATCCCTCTAGTTATAGCAGCTGCCGAAAGCTCATCTGCGATTTTTGCTGCTTCCATCATTATTGGTACATAAATACACTCTATTGTGATAATTGGATTTTTTATAAATCCTATTATATTAGGCGAAATATCTCTCATTTTCATTGCATCTTTTATTGCATTATAATCTTCTTTAATCATTGGAAAATAGCGAAGCATTATTGCAAACGGTATAGTAATTGATCTTGACATATGAATTTTATTCATAGCTGCCATAAACTCATTAACCCTTGTAGTACTAACTATTATTCCTCCAATCATTCCACATGGAAGCAGTTTTCTTATAAACACTGCAAATGTTACTATCATCACATTAAATACTCCAGTAAGATATTGCGAACCAATTATTTGAGTAAAAAGTAAAATTAAATATATTACAAACATCCTGCCTATAAATTTATATTTCTTTTGAAAGATACCAAACAATAATATTGTACATTCCAATATGAATTCTTCTTTAAGACCATTACAGAAAATAAGTGATAAATTTACTAAAATTAATATTAGCATCTTTGTTCTAGGATCAATATGCATATCTCTTATTTGTTTCTTGCTTTTTTCCATTGAATATTCTACTTCTGTCATTTATATAATACCTGCTTTTTCAAACTGCTTACGTAATAAACTTTTACCAAGAAGTGCTCCTATAAAGCCAAGAACTATTGTGCTTATAATCATTGCTGGAAGCATCCAATTTTGAGCTGTTGCCACCATAGTATCCATATATGCTTGTTCAGTTCCTTTGTTTAAAAGATAAGCAACATATTCTTTTTGATTAATCCACATCATGGAATATGCCACTATAGGATTTAATGAAAAAATAACATATCCTAATATATTAATATTCATATTTTTAAACTTTCCTATTCCACTTACAATATCAGCTATAGTAGCAAAAACCACATAAGCTATTGGCCACATCCAATACATACCTGTAGTAAACATTAGTACCCCCATAAGTATTCCTAGTATAATAATTGCTCCATGTTTTGGAACCTTTGCTACTAGCAATAAATAAACTGGCGCAGTTAATAATGCCACAACTGCTGGAAGCCAATAAGTAAGTACTGGATTTGATGCAAAAAATACTCCTCCAACCATAGTGACAACTGCAAATAATGCAGCAAATATTCCTGTTGTAATAAGATCCTTTACACTAAGGCCCTTATTTTCTTTGTCTATTGTCTTATACATATTTATTCCCCCTGTATTCTCTTTTCTCATTCAATGATAATAATAATCAATTACTTAATCTGCTCTTTTTATAAGTAAATAGCCCAATTGAAAATAAATTTTCAATTGGGCTATTTATATTATTCAATATAATTGCTAAGCAGTATAATTTATAAATTAAGAATATACAATTTATAACTTATCCTAAATATAAGGC
>DPOH01000120.1 GCA_003539755.1 Clostridium sp. | reverse complement strand
TGTAAACAGCTTTACACTATCAATTAAAATTGGGGGAATTAATTATGAAAAAAATTAAAAGTTTAGTAAGTTTATTATTAACAGGAGCACTTTTATTTACTATTGCAGGATGTTCAAGCAAAAATAGTGTACAATCAGAAGATAATAAAACAATAAAGCTTGGAGTTGTAGGGGAGAACAATGAACAATGGACACCTGTAATAGACAAATTAAAGGATGAAGGAATTACATTAGAACTTGTAAAATTTGCAGATTATACTCAGCCCAATACAGCACTTAATGATGGTGAAATTGATCTTAATGCATTTCAGCATTATGCATATTTAAATAATGAAGTAAAAGAGAAAAATTTAAAAATCGAAGCTATAGGAGAAACACTTATAGCACCTCTAGGAGTATATTCTAGAAAAGTAAAAGATGTAAATGAAATAAGTGATGGTGGAAAAATTGCGATTCCAAGTGATGCTACTAATGGTGGAAGAGCGCTTAAGGTTCTTGAAAGTGCAGGTCTTATAAAGGTCGATGAAAAAGCAGGATATACTCCAACATTACAGGACATAACTGAAAATCCTAAGAATATTCAGTTTATAGAAGTTGAAGCGGCACAAACTCCAAGACTTTTAGATGATGTTGATGCGGCAATCATAAATGGTGGTCATGCTATAGATGCAGGTTTAAATCCAAATAGTGATTCTATTTATCTTGAAAGTGCAAAATTAGGAAGCGATAATCCATATATTAATGTGATTGTAGCTAGAAGCGAAGATAAGGATAATGAAACTTATAAAAAGGTTGTAGATTATTTTAGAACTGATGAAGTAGCTAAGGTTATTGAAGATACTTATAAGGGAGCGTATATTCCAACTTGGAAATAATGAATACAAAACTTTATGGTAATTTAGAAATAGGATTGGTTATTTATAAAAATCACAAAAGGCAGGAGTGGTAAGCATGGCAATAAAAGATTATGTGTTAAGGGAAAAAGACTATATAGTGTCTCTTAGAAGATATTTTCATGAAAATCCTGAGGAAAGCCTTAAGGAATATGATACGGCAACAAAAATTGAGGAGGAACTTAATAGATTAGGAATCCCATGTAAAAGAGTAGGGGAAACTGGGGTTCTTGGAATAATAAAAGGAGAAATTAGGGGAGATGAAGTTGTAGTACTAAGAGCAGATATTGATGGACTTAAGGTGAATGATTTAAAGGAGGAAAAATATAAGTCAAAACGAGATGGATTTATGCATGCATGTGGACATGATGGGCATGCAGCAAGTCTTCTTGGAGCTGCTAAAATATTAAATGAAAAGAAAGCAATATTAGGAGGAGAAGTAAGACTATTCTTTCAGCAGGCAGAAGAAATAGGACAAGGGGCTAAGATATTTATAAAAGAAGGACATCTTAAAGGTGCGAATAGTATTTTTGGAGTTCATGTAGCATCAGATATACCAGTGGGAAAAGTATCTATAAAAGAAGGACCAATATGCGCATCATGTGATTATTTCAAAATAAAAGTAAAAGGTAAAAGTGCTCATGTATCAAAACCGCATCTTGCTATAGATGCACTATATATTGCAAGTCAAATTGTAGTAAGTGTACAAGGAATAGTAAGTAGAAATACTGATCCAATAGATACTGTAGTAGTTGGAATAGGAACAATGAAAGCAGGTACTATATATAATGCTGTAGCTGGAGAAGCTGAACTTGAAGGAACAACACGTGCCTTTACAAAGGAATCAAGAGAAAGGGTAAATAAATCTGTTGTGGACATAGCAAAAAATATAGGTGAAATGTATAATGCACAGGTAGAAGTTGAATTTAAAGATTATGCTTCACCTGTTATAAATGATATTAAAGTATGCAACAATTTAAAGAAGGTGGCAGAAAAAATTATAGGGCCAGAAAATATATTAAAGGATTACCCAAAGAAACTTGGTGCAGATGATTTTGCAGAATATCTTACTTTAATTCCAGGAACATATGCTCAAGTTGGAACAAGAAACATTGAAAAGCCTAATACAGGTGTTTCAAATCATAATGAATTTTTTGATATAGATGAAGAAGGACTTCTTGTAGCTACAAATCTTGAAGTTGATTATGTATTAAGCAGGCTTGCTAGTATATACGCCATTTAATAAATATAGTGAAATTGAGTATGCTGAAAATATGATATTATGAATTTTAACAATAAAGCTGAAGGAAATATTTTGAGAGTTTCCTTCAGCTTTATTGTTATAGGATAATAAAAAGTAAAATTTTATGTGGTTTATTTTGTCGATATACGGTGATATAATCAATTATGGTAAAAAATAAATTAGTAAAAACTCTTATTAATATTAAAAATATTTAAGAATACAGTCCAAAGGAGAGAGAAAAATGAATTTAGATTTTACTTATTATAATCCAACTAAAATACATTTTGGAAAAAATGCATTAGAAAAATTAAGTGAAGAACTTAATAATTATGGAGATACAGTTATGCTTGCATATGGTAAAGGTGCAATTAAAAGAACTGGTCTATATGATAAGATAATAGCTGTATTAAAAGAATGTGGAAAGAAAGTAGTTGAACTTTCAGGAATAATGCCTAACCCAACTTATGCAAAAGTTATGGAAGGTGCAAATCTTGTAAAAGAAAATAATGTAGATTTAATATTAGCAGTTGGTGGTGGATCTACTATAGACTGTGCAAAGGCAATATCGGTTTCTGCATATTGTGAAGGAGATGCATGGACAAAATACTGGATTAATTTTGAAGAAGTAGATAATAAGATTGTTCCAGTAGGTTCAATTCTTACAATGGCTGGTACAGGTTCAGAAATGAATGGTGGTTCTGTAATCACAAATGAAGAAGCAAAGATAAAGAATGGCAGGGTATTCCCAGAATCAGTTTATCCTAAATTTTCTATATTAAATCCGGAATACACTTATACTGTTCCAAAATATCAGATGATAAGTGGAGTATTTGATATAATGTCTCACTTAATGGAAGCATATTTTTCAGGTGAAGATGATAATACAAGTGACTACATGATTGAAGGTGTTTTACGTTCAGTAATTGATAGTACAAGAGTTGCCATAAATAATCCTGAAGATTATGAAGCAAGAAGTAACATAATGTGGAGTGCATCACTTGCATTATGTGGAATATTAGGTCTTGGAAAAGAGCAAGACTGGGAAGTTCATATGATTGAACATCAATTAGGAGCATATACAGACTGTACACATGGTATGGGGCTTGCAGCAATTTCTCTTCCATACTATCGTTACATTTATAAATTCGGTTTAGATAAATTTGTTCGTTTTGCAAAAGAAGTATGGAGAGTTGATGATACTGGTAAAACTAAAGAAGAAACTGCTCTAGAAGGTATAGATGCTATGGAAAGTTTTATGAAGGAATGTGGTATTGTTACAAGCATAAAAGAACTTGGAGCTACAGAAGAAATGCTTCCACTAATAGCTAACTCTACAATCTTAGGTGGAGGATATAAGGTATTAACAGCAGAAGAAGTTCTTGAAATACTTAAAGCTGCATTCTAATTTTATTAGATAATAAGTATAGTTTTATATTAAAAGAGACATTGGGATTAAAACTTCTGATGTCTTTTTTATTCAGAATTATATGCTTCAGATGGAATTTTTTACAGTAGTTTAGTAATTGCATTAATAATATATGATTTTTAATTAGTGAAGAATAATAAAAATGAATAATTTCTCTTAATAAATAGAACAATAAAAGTGTATGAAATTTATATAATATTTTATGATTTAGTCCAATAAGACAGTTTTGGCGTGAATAGACATTGGAAAGTAAATTCCTAATTTCTATTAAAATAATATAAAGGTTAATAAGATAATTAAGACTGGTTCTCTTCGCAACATGTTGCGAAGAGAACCATTATCATTTAAATCAGTCTAAAATATAATTTTTAATACCGTAAGCAACTCCGTCTTCATCAACAGCTTTAGTTACTTTATCAGCATGAACTTTTATTTCATCTAGAGCATTATCCATAACAATACCACATCCAACAGTATTAAGCATTTCAATATCATTATGGCTGTCACCAAAAGCAAAACTGTTATTAATATCAATATCAAAATGTTCTAAAACCTTTAATATTGCAGAAGCCTTTGTATTTTTACGTGAATATAATTCAAATAAATTAAATCCATCAAAGTAAGTATATTTAAAGTTATCATCTTCAAGGCTTTTGCAGAATTCTATAGATTCATCATCATGGCAGTACATTTCTATTTTATACACTTCAATATCATCAATATTATAATCAGTTTTTATATATTTTTTAGAAATTCCAACATGATTAAAAAGAGATTGAAGATACTTAAATTCAGGTTTTATATATGAATATTTTTCATCTTGAACAATATATTCAATATTGTGGTTATCAAACTTTTCAATTATATTTTTTAAATATGTTTTATCAAAAGGCTCTTTATAAAAAGGATTCATATGCAGTGAATCTGAAGATGTGTCAGAGTTAGAATTATCAACATCTAATTTATCATTCATTAATATTAAAGAACCATTCATTAATATATATCCGTCAAATCCAAAGTTTAAAAGATCATCATTTAAAAATGCATATGGACGTCCACTTGCAATAAATACTAAAGTATCATTTTTTTGAAGTTCTCTAATGGCATCTTTTACTGCAGGAGTCATTTTAGATACTCCTTTTTCACTATCAAGAAGTGTACCGTCAATATCAAAAAATACAGCTTTTTTCATAAATATGTCCCCCATAATCATTAGTAAGTATTATATATTATTATTTATTATCATTTTATGATTATTTTATATTAAATACAATAAAAAATTATCATTGTAATAAGGCCTTTGTAGGATGTGTAGGTGTAAATGCTGAAACAGGTAATTTAAGCACATCTATTTCAGAAGATGCAAATACAAAAAGAGCTATTATGAATATCTCAGATAAATTATATCTTTTAATTCTTAATAGAAGATTTAATATTGATGCAGTATTTAACTTTGGAAAGTTATCAGAATTTACTTCTGTAATAACAGAAGATACTCCAGATGATAGTA
>DPOH01000216.1 GCA_003539755.1 Clostridium sp. | reverse complement strand
CAACTATTACTTCAGAATTATATGCTTCTAAATAATAACGTTCCAATTTATCTCCAATTATCAAAATATCTGGACTAAAAAATTTATTATAAAATTCTTTCATATATTCAACTGCAGCTTTAGCTGTTTTAAAGTCGGAAATAATTTTTTCGTACGCTTCAAAGACACTATAATCTTCTATATCCTTTTTGCTGTTATGATATTTTGCATTAATGTCATTTTCTATATAAGAATCTGCTGCTACAAAAGATACACCATAATTATTTACACCACACCAAGTTCCAGTATTATCAGCTCGTTTAAATGCAAGGTATTTTATATTATCTTTCTGCTTCAATTTAGGCACATCAAAAAAAGTTTCTTTATCCAAATCACATTGTTTAAACATAATCATAGTATCTCCATTAAATAAAGTACCAATTGTACACATTTACTTATCTCCTTATAAAATAATAGAACAACTAATAATGATTATTAAATTTTGCTGTATATTCTATTCAAAAATATAATAATTATTACATTTTAATTTATACTTTTACAGTAGAAATGTGTATAAATTTTAAATGAGCACTCTCGTTTTTGACTTTTATTAATAAAATTAGTATAATATGTAATGTAATTGTTGTTCATAATAATATAATCTTTAAAGGCAATGATGCTCAAATTTAGCTGCTCATTGTCTTTTTACGTACAAAAAAGCATAAAACCAGCTTGCGAGGTGATGAAACATATGGAAGAATTTAATAATATAATGAGTTATTTAAGACATGTAAATACTATTTCTATAGGTGTAAGATTAACACTTGCAATAATATGCGGAGGAATTTTAGGACATGAACGCGGGAAAAAGAAGCGTCCAGCAGGCTTCCGTACACATATTGTAGTATGTATAGGAGCAGCTATGGTGATGATTACAAATCAATATATGAATGAAGTAATAGGTTTATCAACAGATGCCAGCAGAATGGGAGCCCAAGTTATTAGTGGGATTGGATATTTAGGTGCTGGAACAATAATTGTAATTGGACGAAATCAGGTAAAAGGACTTACTACAGCAGCTGGATTATGGGCCTGTGCATGTATGGGACTTGCTATAGGAATAGGTTTTTATGAAGGAGCCATAATATCCTGTGTTTATTTATTAGTAGTAATTACTCTTCTGCATAAGCTGGATTTATATGAAAGGACTCATACTAAAACCTTCGATGTATATATAGAAATTGAAGATATTGTTGGGATTACTAATTTTCTAAATGTACTTAAAGCTGATGGTACAAAACTGTCCAATATAGAAGTAAAGAAATGTGATGATAGAAATGAACATAAAATATGCTTAACTTTAACATTAACATTGTCTCAGAAAATGGACCATGGAGAATATTTATTACAGCTACATAATATTGAAGGTGTGCTTACTGCTGAAGAAGCAATATAAAAAAATCAATGTGGATAACACAAAAGCTTTCCACATTGATTTTTTATTAATTAAACAAATCTAAAATATCTTGTTCATGAAGAGTATTTATAAATGTACCAGAATTTAAATCATCACCTAGTACTGAATTTATAAGTTCTCTCTTAGTATCTTGAAGTTCAACAATCTTTTCTTCAATAGTTCCAGAAGCAATAAGCTTGATAACTTCAACAACATTTTTTTGGCCCATTCTATGAGCTCTGTCTGTAGCTTGATCTTCTACTGCTGGATTCCACCAAGGATCAAAATGTACTACAATATCTGCACTAGTTAAATTAAGTCCAGTGCCACCAGCTTTTAAGGATATTAAAAATACGGAATTATCTCCTTCATTAAATTCTTCTACCATCTTCATTCTTTGTGCAGAAGAAATAGAACCATCTAAGTAAGAATATTTATAATTCTGCTCTTTTAAAATCTTAGCTATATTCTTCAAGACAGATGTGAATTGTGAAAATACAAGTACCTTATGTCCTTCAGATGTTGATTGTTCTAATAGCTCCATCAAGGCATCTATTTTACCACTTCCACCTAGATAATTATCCATAGTTACAGATGGATCAAGACATATCTGACGAAGCTTTGTAATATATGATAAAATTTCAATTTTGCTTTTTGAGAATTCGTTATTTTCTACCTTCTGCTCAATCAAGTCTTTTGCATAGTTAGAATATGTTTCATACACTACTTTTTGTTCATCACTCATAGGTACTAAAAGACGCTTTTCTATTTTATCAGGAAGTTCTTTTATAACATTCTTTTTATATCTTCTTAATATAAACGGCTTAACCAATCTATTTAACTCTTCTAATATTTCAGGGCCCTCTTCAAGCCTTCTAAAATATCTAGTAGTAAATTTCTTTTCATCATATAAATATCCAGGCATTACAAAATCAAATATGGACCAAAGCTCCATAAGAGAATTTTCAATTGGTGTACCAGTTAAAGCAAATCTTGTTTTTGATTTTATACTCTTTACAGACTTTGCACTTAATGATGAATTATTTTTTATATTCTGAGCTTCATCTATAATAAGATAATCAAAATACATATCATAATAATCAAGGTCTCTTCTTAAAAGATTATAAGTTGTTATTATAACATCATACTCTTTATAATTTTTTAGGATTTCAATTCTTTCTTCTGGTATCCCATTGCACAACATTACTTTCATGGAAGGAGCAAATTTTTCAAATTCCTTCTTCCAGTTATAAATTAAAGATGTAGGTGCAACAATTAAGCTTTTGCTTTCTGGTTTTGATAATAAAAGCGTAATGGTTTGGAGAGTTTTTCCTAGACCCATTTCATCACCAAGTATTCCTCCAAAGCCTAAATAATCTAAAGTTCTAAACCAGTTGTAACCTTCTTTTTGATATTCACGCAATGTAGCTTGTAACCCATATGGAGGCTGAAATACCTTTCCTTTTATATGTGATAATCTTGATTTTAAATCCTTAAGTTCATCACAAGTTTCTATATATCTTAAGCCTTTTTCTTCTAAGTAATCTTCAATATATGCACCTTTGTTCATTTCAATTTTAATTAAATTATTATTTAATTCTTCATCTTTTAATAGATTATCCATTAATGTTAAGACCTCTTTTATATCTGGCTGTTCTAAATCAAGGTATTCTCCACTTTCAAGCTTATAATATTTTAGATTATCTCTAAAGCTTCTTAAAATTCTAGTAGTTTCCTCTTCACTTATATTTCCAAGCTTGAACTCCATTTCAAAGTAATCAAATTTACCTTTTCTAACTTCACCTTTAAAGTCAGATTTTTTAATATCTTTTATGCCCTTAAAGTTCTCAGAGTAAAATATTTCGCCATATTTATGTAATCTATCAATTTCATATTTAAAGAATCTAAATGCATCATCATCTTCTCTCATAAAGTACATTTTGCCATTTACTTCTTCAAAGCCAAGAGATTTCAGCATATTATATACTTCATTTTCCTTATGAATATCTCTATAAATAACCTTATCCTTATACTCATCAAAGTAATTAAATTCATGACCTTCATAAGAAACCTTGTATAGAAGACTTATAGTTTTATCTCTGTCAAAATAAAAACTAAAGTGAACTGGACCTAAAACAACCTTTTCTCTTATTGTTTTAGATAAAGTTAAATCCTTAGATACTTTTTGAACTGAAGGTATAAGTTCTTTTAATACCTTTTCTTCAACTGCTTTATCAAAGGATATGGATTTAGTTGAATTAAATGCTTTTAAATATGGACTTAGTCTTTCGCACTGTTCCACTGAAGGAATATATATTGTAGTTCCATATAAAAATACATCTTCATTTTGATTAAGGCTTTCAGGCATACCATCCTTAACTTCTAAAACTAGATTATTTCCTTTGCTTTCTAAAGAAAATGGTATAGGTATATTTCCTGTTATTACTTCAGACTCTAAAACTCTATAAAAGAAACCATCTCCAAGAAAAATCCTATGATTCTTAACTATAAGTAGAAATTCTTTAATAAGAATATCAGGTATTGTCATATACTTTCCATCTATGAGTTTATCCTGTCTTCTGAAGTTTCTATCATGATCATTTAAATTTTTTATGTTATATATGAATTTTAAAAGGCGTTTATCTTCATAAGAAAGTTTCTGATTACGTATATCAAAGGTAAAATCCTTTCCGTACTTTATAGGCACCTTATTATACATAGATAAGATAAAGTTATTTATATCACGCATAATATACATCTTATTACTTTTATTCTTAAGTCCTATTTTAAATTCAGCCTGTATTTTAGATGACCAGTTATTCTTATTTAAGATAACTTCAAACTTTAATTCTTCCTTATCTTTATCTTCAAAAAGACTGCTTAAAAGATTGTCGCCATAAATTTCAGAGCTTCTGCCATTGTTACTGATAGTATTATCAG
>DPOH01000109.1 GCA_003539755.1 Clostridium sp. | reverse complement strand
CTTGGAACTATGAAAGAATGCAAAATGGTGGTTGGGCTTATGCCATGATACCAGCAATAAAAAGATTATATAAGAGTAAAGAAGATAGATCAGCAGCATTAAAGCGTCACTTAGAATTCTTTAATACACATCCATATGTTGCTTCGCCAGTTATTGGAGTAACATTAGCATTAGAAGAAGAACGTGCAAATGGTGCACAGATTGATGATAAAACAATACAAGGTGTTAAGGTTGGTATGATGGGACCTTTAGCTGGTATCGGAGATCCAGTATTCTGGTTTACAGTTAGACCAATATTAGGAGCATTAGCAGCTTCACTAGCAATGACAGGAAGCTTGCTTGGACCAATTATATTCTTTTTTGTATGGAATGCTATTCGTATGGCATTTATGTGGTATACACAGGAATTTGGTTATAAAGCAGGTTCGCGTATAAGTGATGACTTATCAGGAGATTTATTGCAAGACATTACAAAGGGTGCATCTATACTTGGTATGTTCATACTAGGCTCATTAGTTAATAGATGGGTATCTGTTAAATTTACTCCTATAGTATCTTCTGTTAAATTAAGTGAAGGGGCATATATTGACTGGAGCAGCCTTCCAAGTGGAGCTGAAGGTATTAAAGAAGCATTGTTACAACAAGCATCTGGTATGTCATTAACTCCTGATAAAGTTACAACATTACAAAATAACTTAGATTCATTAATTCCAGGATTTGCTGGTTTAATAATAACACTTATTTGTATGTGGCTTTTAAAGAAAAAAGTTTCACCAATTATAATTATACTTGGATTATTCTTAATTGGTATTGTATTCCACTTGATTGGATTAATGTAGTATTTATTATGCCTAGGTATTATGCCTAGGCATTTACTAAAATAATAATTTGAGGTAAGTATAGCAGTATTAAAATAAACTTTTTTATACATAAATCGTTTATATATAATTTTTATGTATTAAGGATTTATGTATAAAAAGAAATGGAGGCAGATAAAATGGTTCAATCTTTAAATACAAAAGTTGATCTTACAATTAATGCAACATCTTTTAATGGGGTAACTAATTATGGAAAGATTATGATTGGTGATAAAGGTTTTGAATTTTACGATTCCCGTGATTATAGAAAGTATATTCAGATTCCTTGGAATGAAGTAGATTATGTTATTGTATCTGTTATATTAAAAGGAAGGTGGATACCAAGGTATGCAATTAAAACAAAGAAGAATGGAACATATACTTTTGCTTCAAAAGATGCAAAAAGAGTTCTTAGGGCTGTTAGAAATTATGTGGATCCAAATCGTATGGTTAATTCATTAAGCTTTTTTGATGTTATGAAAAGGTCTATAATATCTCTATTTAACTGTTTTGAAGATTTGTTGATATAGAATATATTTGAATATATATAATATTTGTATAAATAAGGTTTTTGAATTATGTAAAAGTCTAATAAAAATTAAAATAATATTAGTAAATGATTTTTTAATGGCTATATTTTTTATAGTAGTAGGATGTGAAATTAAAAGAGAAATAGTTTATATAGTAATTATAGGAGTCTTTTATTCTTCTCATATTAGAATATCAGGAATAATAGCTGCTATAATTTTTACAATAGTTTTATTATGTATCAGAAAAATAGAAAAGTTAAATAATTTATATACATATTTAATAGTTGGATTAATGTTATGGTTAGCTATGCTTTATAGTGGAATTCATTCAACACTTAGTGGAGTTGTTTTAGCTTTATGTATACCAATATATGATGAACATAATAGACATATAGATTTAAACTATAAATTACAGCATTCATTAGAATATTTTTCTGATTTTATAATTCTTCCTTTATTTGCGTTTACAAATACAGGTATAGCTTTTGGAGGAGATTTAGACTTTAGTAATGACATGACTCTGCTTATTGGAATAGTACTAGGTTTATGTGTAGGAAAACCTTTGGGTATAGTAGGTTTTGGTTATATAGGTAATTTACTTAATATAGCTAAAAGGCCTGAAAACTCAACATGGTATGATATTTTTATAGTTTCAGTTATTGCAGGTATAGGATTTACAATGTCATTATTTATAACTGAAATTGCTTTTGCAAATAGAGAAGCTGAAATTAATGTGGCAAAGGTATCTATACTAGTAGCAGCAATTATTTCAATTTTTGCATCGTACATATTTACTATGTTTCATAGAAAAAGAATAAAATATTAGGTTAAACAAAATAAAAATTATAATAGTGGATATAAAAGAAGAGGACTGTCTGCAGCTGTTTTTGTAGTTTTGCAGACAGTTCTAATTTTATAAAAACATAATAGCATCTTTAAATTGGTAATATATTAGCTGATTATAATTTGTAGTTTAATTAAGTTTTCCTTCTATATTTAACATGTGTATGGGTTTTATTTTTTTTAATAAATCAGGTTTTTCATTTTCAATTTGCTGTTTATGAGACAAAATAGCCTTCCATACAGTTTTCGGAACTTCAAATTGACCAAAATTACCACAAAGTGTTTCATTTTCAATTAAAGAGAATAGGTAATCAAGCTCTTCATCAGTATATTTAGGCATCATAGTTAATGCTCCATATAATTTTATAAAATCAAGATGAGTACCCCAATTGAAATTAAATGATTTATTCCACCAGTTTGTATATTCTTCAAATCCATTTTTGCCTTGAAGCTCACTCTTTATTGCGTTAGCTGCGTTGTAGCCACACATAAGAGCTCCTTGGACTATAACTTCAATATGAGCAGCGCTATCTCCAATTACTAACACATTACCTTTATAAGGAGTTTTTAGTGAATCAAAAGATTTTAATGAACATCCCTTTTTGTCAATTATATAAGCATTTTTAAAGTGTGAACTTAATGGACTGTCATTAATAATTTTTTCAAATAAAGTGTAAGGCGGTAGTTTTTTTAAACCTGTAATAGTAATTTCAACACCGTTATTTCCTTCTAAGGCAGATTCAACAATTACTTCGGCAAATGGATGTATTTTTGAACCATAATACTGATTCCAGCTTTGAGGAGCAAATCCAGATGTTCCTTCCATAATACAGCTAAATACAAATGGTGTTCCATAATATTTTCTATTATGATTAAATCCAAATTTTCCTGTTAATCTTGCATTAGCACCTTCAGCTATAACTAACTTTTTTGAAATTAGAGAATAGGTATTACCCTGAGATTTTATATCTAATCGTATATGGTCATTTAAATCTTGGCCATTATAAGCAAGTGTATCATTTAATAATTCAACACCGAGCTTTTCGCATTCATTCCATAAATCTGAAATAAGATGGCTTTTATCAAATTTAATTGAAAATGGTCTGTGGTCTGGATGAGCAAAATGTATTTTATGACCATTAGGAGAGTGATGATAATTATCTATTATATTTAACAAAGGTCCAGTATATTTGACTTCAAAATTATTTCTTGTAAATTTAATTTTGTTATATTCAACTTTTACTGTTTCATTTTCGTAACCTTCATCTGTTACAAATTGAGATGAGCAGGCTCTTTTAATTTTTGTAATATCTTTCTTTAGTTCTATAACTTTTACTTTTAAGCCTAATTCAGCAGCTCTCTTTGCAGTCATTAGTCCAGCAGGACCTGCCCCAACTACTATTAAATCAGTTAAATTATTCATTTTTACCATCTCCTTTAAGTTATTATCTGTCATAATTTATTTAGATGTTATTTTTGACATTAAAAAAGAACATATAATATTAGTTCTTGAATGTTTCAGTTAAGGTCATAGTATTCATTTTCTTTATTTTGCTATAAATTTCAGGCTTATCGACTTTAATTTTATTTTTATATTTTAATATTTCATCCCATATTAGTTTTGAAGTTTTATACTGGCTATAAGTACCTTCGAGTACTGTATTTTCAATAAGGCCAAATAGATAATCAAGTTCATCATCAGTATAGGTAGGCACAAGTGCATAACCTTGAGATACTCTTAGGTATTCATTACTGTTAAATTCAACAGAATCTTTCCACCATTTAGTATAATGTTTAAATCCATGTTTGCCATTAAGTTCTTCGTGTATTGATTTTGCAGCATGATATCCACACATTAGAGCACCTTGGACTTCTACTTCTACGAATGCAGCA
>DPOH01000179.1 GCA_003539755.1 Clostridium sp. | reverse complement strand
TTATGAAAAGACAAAATATTATAAGGAAAAAATCATAAAATATATGTAAAATAATAAAAATGTGTTATAATTTAAATAATATTATTCAAAAAATATTTATAAAAGTAATAAATATGAAATTTTCAAAATAAAAAGTTTCATATTTGAAAATAACAAAGGAGTTGTTTTAAATTGGGGAAAAAGTTTAAAAGAGTTTTAGTTGCAAACAGAGGTGAAATTGCAATAAGAATTTTTAGGGCATGTCATGAACTTGGCATAAGAACAGTGGCTATATACACAGAAGAGGATAAATATTCTCTTTTTAGAACTAAAGCTCACGAATCTTATTTAATAGGAAGAAATAAAGGGCCTGTTGAAGCTTATTTAAATATTGATGAGATTATTAACCTTGCAATTAAAAAGAATGTTGATGCTATCCATCCAGGGTATGGATTTTTATCTGAAAATCCTGAATTCGCAAGAAGATGTGAAGAAGCAGGTATTGAATTTATAGGACCTAAGCCTGAAATGATGGAAAAGCTGGGAGATAAGATTCAGTCTAAACTTGTTGCAGAAAGTGTTGGAGTTCCAGTGATTCCAGGACTAGAAAAACCTGTTGAAACTGAAGAAGAGGCATTAGAGGCGGCTAGATACTGCGGATATCCAGTAATGGTTAAGGCTGCTGCTGGTGGCGGTGGAAGAGGTATGAGAATAGTAAGAAAAGAAGAAGATCTTCTTGAAAACTATAGAAATGCTAAAAACGAAGCTAAAAAAGCTTTTGGTATAGATGATATTTATATTGAAAAATACATAGAAAGACCAAAGCATATAGAAGTACAGATACTTGGGGATAAGTATGGGAATATTGTACACCTATATGAAAGGGACTGTTCTATTCAAAGAAGACATCAAAAAGTTGTAGAATTCACTCCATCTCTTGTACTTACAGATGAGCAGAGAGAAAATATATGTAATGATGCTCTTAAGATTGCTAAATCAGTTAATTATAGAAGTGCAGGTACATTAGAGTTTTTACTTGATGCAAGTGGAAATCATTATTTTATAGAAATGAATCCAAGAATTCAAGTTGAACATACTGTAACTGAAATGATAACTGGAATTGATCTTGTTCAAAGCCAGATATTAGTTGCAGAAGGATATGCATTAGATTCAAAAGAAATTGGAATTCCATCTCAAGATACAATTAAACCTAGAGGATATGCAATTCAATGTAGAATAACTACAGAAGATCCTGCTAATAATTTTGCTCCTGATACAGGAAAAATTGATGTATATAGAAGTGGAGCAGGTTTTGGTATAAGACATGATGGTGGTAATGGATTTGCTGGAGCTATAATAAGTCCTTATTATGATAGTCTTCTTGTAAAAACAACTGCATATTCAAGAACATTTGAAGATACCATAAGAAAATCTATACGTTCAATTAAAGAACTTACTATTTCAGGAGTTAAAACAAATGTAGATTTTCTTATTAATGTATTAAATAATGAACAATTTAGAAAGGGAACTTGTGATACAAACTTTATTGCAGATAACCCACAATTATTTGATATTAATCCAAGAACTGATGAAGAGCAAAGAGTTCTTAAATTTGTAGGAAATACAATAGTTAATGTAACTAAGGGAAATAAGAGGGAGTTTGATGTACCAGTAATTCCTCATATAAGTGGAGATGTTGTAAAAGATTTAAGAGGTACAAAGCAGATTTTAGATGAAAAAGGACCTCAAGGTGTAGTAGATTACATTAAGAGTCAGAATAAATTACTTCTTACAGATACAACTATGAGAGATGCTCAGCAATCACTTTTAGCTACAAGAGTTAGAAGCGTTGATATGAGCAAAATTGCTAAATCTACAGCATATTATGGCCAAGATTTATTCTCTTTAGAAATGTGGGGAGGAGCAACATTCGATACTGCATACAGATTCCTTAAAGAATCACCATGGCAGAGACTTGAATCTCTTAGAAAGAGAATTCCAAATGTAATGTTCCAAATGCTTTTAAGAGGAGCAAATGCAGTTGGATATAAGAACTATCCTGATAATGTTATTAGAGAGTTTATAAAAGAAAGTGCAAAGAGTGGAATAGATATATTTAGAATATTTGATTCGCTTAACTGGTTAAAGGGAATTGAAGTATCTCTTGATGAAGTTCTTAAGGCTGGAAAAGTTGCTGAAGTCGCACTTTGTTATACTGGAGATATTTTAGATGAAAGTAGAGATAAATATTCTCTTGATTATTATGTTAAGAAGGCTAAAGAAATTGAAAAGATGGGAGCTCATATTTTAGCAATCAAAGATATGTCTGCTTTACTTAAACCTTATGCCGCTAAGAAGCTTATTACTGCACTTAAGAATGAAATTTCTATGCCTATACATCTTCATACACATGACACAACAGGTAATGGGGTAGCTACTATACTTATGGCAGCAGATGCAGGAGTGGATATAGTTGATACTGCTTATAACAGTATGTCAGGACTTACAAGCCAGCCAGCCTTAAACTCAGTTGTGGCAGCTCTTAAAAATACAGATAGAGATACAGGAATTGATTTAGGTGGAATACAAAAGCTTTCTGAATACTGGGAAACAGTAAGACCTGTATACAATGAATATGAATCAGATTTAAAATCAGGAAGTACAGAAATTTATAAATACGAAATTCCTGGTGGACAATATTCAAACTTAAAACCACAGGCTGAAAGCTTTGGACTAGGTCATAGATTTGATGATATCAAGAAGATGTATAAGACTGTAAATGAAATGTTAGGAGATATAATCAAGGTTACTCCATCATCTAAAATGGTTGGAGATATGGCTATATTTATGGTTCAAAATGACCTTACTCCAGAAAATATATTTGAAAAAGGAAAGAATATGGCATTCCCAGATTCTGTGGTTTCATATTTTAAGGGAATGATGGGTCAACCAGAAGGTGGATTCCCTGAAGAACTTCAAAAACTAGTATTAAAAGGTGAAGAACCTATAACAGTAAGACCAGGTGAATTATTACCACCAGAAGATTTTGATAAGATTGCAAAATACTTAGAAGATAAATATAAATTCAAACCATCAAATCAAGATATATTAAGTTATGCGTTATATCCAGATGTATTTGAAGACTTTATAAAGCATGTTATGGAATATGGTCAAGTAAGACTTATGGCAAGTGATGTATTTTTCCATGGACTTTCAGAAGGTGAAACAAGTGAAATTGAAGTTAAAGAAGGCAAAATTCTTATTGTTCAATTAATTGAAATTGGAAAACTTGATAAGCAAGGATTTAGAACTTTAGATTTTGAAATAAACGGAAATAGAAGATCAATTAAGATTAAAGACAGAACTGAAAGAGCTGAAGCTAACTTGAGTGAAGATTCTACAGTAATGGCAGATCCAGATGATAAGATGCAGATTGGAGCTAGTATACCTGGTAATGTAATCAAAGTTTTAGTTACAGAAGGTCAGGAAGTTAAAGAAGGTGAAAGTCTTGTTGTTGTAGAGGCAATGAAGATGGAAACAAATGTTGTAGCATCAGCAGATGGAGTTGTTGAAAAGATATTTGCTAAAGAAGGTCAACAGGTTAAGACAGGAGAATTATTAATTCAATTAACAAGTAATAAGTAATATATAATTGTTTTTTATGATAATTTTAAGTTTTATAATAACTTAATTTACAGAATAAAAAGAGGTTTGTACTATGTGCAACCTCTTTTGTTATAATAGCATAAAAATAATTAACTTCTATTTTTAATAAATGCTATTTAGGGAGAGTACTTACACCTATAAAAATATATTATTTTTAAATAAATTTTTTATTTCTATATGAAGTTTTTCACAGATTTATAGAAAATAAATAATATAATATAGTGATAACTTTTATGGAGATGAAAAGAAGATATGTATATATTAAAACCTCAAAAGGGATTTGTAATACCTGTTGAATATATTAGCAATGAAAAATTATATGGCGAGAGTACTAATAATTTAAGGTATGAAACAGCAGAGAAAATAATTGATTTTATTAATGATAATAACAATGATATTTTTGCTGAAAGTCAAGAAATTGAAACAGATATAGAAGATGAAGTTATTCGCGATAGACTTTTTAATAGGGAAGATGAGAAATATAACAAAGAACATAATAACAATGTTATAACTGCTGTTTTAGATGAAAATGAGAAGATAACAGAAAGTAGAAGTGGAATTCTTATATTTGATGATGTATCAGATAATAACAATATTGAAATTGATAAAATTAATGCTATAAAATTAGATACGGCTAGAGGAAATTTAAGAAAAGCAATAGAAGTTGAAATTGAAAAAGTAGGAAAACTTGTACTTGATGATAGTGAAATTAGTATAAATTCTAATCCATCAGTAAAAACAGTTGAAGCAGATGTTCAGATAGATGAGCGCAATAATGATGAATTGGAAGGAAACATAGTGACCGATGGGGCAAGAGAAGAGGGGGAGGATGAGCTTATTGGTGAAGTCACATTAAGTAATGAAGCAGAAGCTGAAGATGGTGAAGACTTTTCTGATAATAATTAAAAAATAGTATTTTATAGATATTAAAAAGGCTGCCTTAATAACTAAGACGGTCTTTTTGTTGGATAAAATCTAAAAATGAAAGATATTTAAATTTGTTGATTAAAGTACCAAATTTGGGGAAAATGGTTTGTAGTATATACAGTGAGGTAAGTAAATAAGTAATGTTATAAGAGAAAAAAGGAGAATATATCAATGATAAGAAATAAAGTTATAACAATGCTAACAGTAGCTGCTTTGACAACAGGAATATTTACAGGGTTTGCTGCTAGTAAAATAAAGAAGGTTATTATACCTGGAAGAGTTAAAAATGTTCCAAATGATGCATTTGGATAGTGTAAAGATTTGGAAGAAGTGGCATTTGAAAATGGAGTTGAAACTATTGGAAATTGTGCTTTTTCAGGATGCGCTATAACTTCAATCGATTTTCCAGCAAATATTAAAAGTATTGGAACAGCAGCTTTTAGAGACTGCAGCAAATTAGAAACAGCAAAGAGTAAACATGATATTGCCGTTGGATCAGACGCTTTTGCTGGAACAAAAGTTGATAAGATAGAAATTACTGGTGGTGAAGATAAAAATACTAAACCAAAAGTTCAAGTTGGATGGTATAGAGACAATGATGGCTCAGGTTCACCATAAGGGCTTTTTTCATGCGCTTTATTATTAATATCTTCAGAATAATGAGAAAATAGTGGAGTAGAAGAACTATTTTTATTTTTGTTATAGTAGTTTTTGTTATTCATAAGCAAACCTCCTCTAATTCATTAGGCTTAAGTCAGATAATGGGGATATATAGTTCATAAAAATAGATTACTATGTTAGTGTTTCCTAAGATATATATTTAATTCATTTTATTAAAAAAGTTAAAAAGATAATTTTGTAAGAAATTACAAAAACAAAAATGTTTTTGTTTTCATATTGTAAGTGTGAATATCTAGATATATTATATAAATAAGGAAATATTATGTAAAAAATATTCTGTTAATTAAATTTTAACGGTATGTTAAAAGGTTTCATGCAAACGTTTTATCAAATGATGCTTGTATTATAAGTATATTGCGTAAGTTTGCATTGAAATTAGTATAAACAAAAAGAGGCTTTTAATAATTAAATAAGCAATAAGGAGGTTGTTACTTTGATAAAAAGGAAAGATATGTTTAAGAG
>DPOH01000322.1 GCA_003539755.1 Clostridium sp. | reverse complement strand
CACTTTGAAAAGTTAATATACATAGAATTAATGTTTATTTACAGCATCTTAATCGATAATCATACTGATATATAGATTCTGCTATATTCCAGCATGATAAATCGTTACAAAGTATTTGTCTTTAAATTATCTAGCTATATCCTTACTTTCCTGTACAAGTACTGCATATGAATTTCCAACTAGTATACCTTCCTTTTCGCCCAGTAACTTGATAGTGTTTATAGCATCTTCATCCTTTACGGTTACTATTTCATCTACAATATTCATATCTAAGTTTTTAGGTATAAAATTTGCTCCTATTCCTTGTATCTTATGAGGTCCACTATGTCCTTTAGATATTAAAGGAGAACTTTCTGGCTCAACTCCAATAACTTTTATGTCTTTGTTTAATTCTTTTAAATATTTTCCAACTCCACTTATTGTTCCACCTGTTCCTATACCACACACAAATATATCTATATCTTTAATATCTTCATATATTTCTATTGCAGTTGTAGCGTAGTGTTTCTTCGGATTACTTTTATTTTCAAATTGCTTCAAAGATTTATAATTTCCATTTGAACTTATTAATTCACTTGCTTTGTCCATAGAGGCTTGCATTCCACCTTCACCTGTCAGTATTATATCTGCTCCATATGCTTTCATCAAATCTCTGCGCTCTTTGCTCATAGAACTAGGCATAACTATAATAATCTTAAGCCCCTTTAGCTTTCCAATCATAGATAAAGCAATTCCCGTATTTCCACTTGTTGCCTCTACTATAGTATCTCCTTTTTTTATATCTCCGCTTTCCATAAGGTCTTCAATCATCCCAAGAACAGCTCTATCTTTTATACTTCCACCTATATTGTATTTTTCTAACTTTAAGTATATATTATTTTCACTTTGAATATTATTTAGCTTAACTATCGGAGTTTTTCCTATAAGATCTAAAACATTATTATATAACTTATACTAACCCTCCTATTTTTTTAATTATATGTATAAACATGTGTAAATGTTTATTCAATTTCATAAATGCAATATTTAGTTTTTAAATTAGTTTTTCTAATCTTACTAAATTTGTTATTTGCTTTCAATAAATATAGTTTAATTCTATATTTATTGTTAGATTAATAGTTTTAGTCTATACTGTTTTATTTATATAAAAATAAAAAAAGTAAAGTTTTGTTGATGAAATATCAAGAAATAAATCAAATTATTTACAGATAATCAATGGTGTGGTAGAATACTTATAATATTCGAAAAGTTGAAGAGGTGAAACAAGTTGGGGTTAACAAGAAGGTAGATAAAAAAATTATATTTATTATGAAGTTAAGAGGTGTAGTAGAGGGACTATATCTGTGAAGCTTAACTAAGCATATGTGAAATTAATTTTATAATAGATATATTTTGGGGGGCATATAAATGTTGAATTATAAAAAATATAAAAGATTTGATACTATTAAATTAAAGGATAGAACATGGCCGAATAATGAAATAAGTAAAGCACCAATATGGTGTAGCGTTGATTTGAGAGATGGGAATCAGGCACTTATAAATCCAATGACAGTTGATGAAAAGGTGGAATTTTTTGATTTATTAGTAAAACTTGGTTTTAAGGAAATAGAAATAGGTTTTCCATCAGCATCTCAAATTGAGTATGATTTCTTAAGAAAATTGATAGATGAAAATCGTATTCCAGATGATGTTGTGGTCCAAGTTCTAACTCAAGCAAGACCACATTTAATTAAGAAGACTTTTGAAAGTTTAAAAGGACTTAAAAAGGCAATAGTTCATATATATAATTCCACATCAGTATTACAAAGAGATGTTGTATTTAATATGAATAAAGAAGAGATCAAGAATATAGCTGTAGAAGGAACAAAATTAGTTAGGGAATATTGTAAGGAATTTGAGGGGGAAGTATTACTTGAATATTCTCCAGAAAGTTTTACAGGAACAGAAGTTGAATATGCGTTAGAAGTATGTGAAGGAGTGTTAGATGCATGGGGAGCTTCTAAAGATAAAAAGGTTATTATTAACCTGCCTGCAACAGTAGAAATGGATACACCTAATGTATTTGCAGATCAGATTGAATGGATGAGTAGAAACTTTAAAGATAGAGAAAGAGTTATTTTAAGTGTACATCCACATAATGATAGAGGAACAGGAGTAGCTGATAGTGAATTGGCATTACTTGCAGGAGCAGACAGAATTGAAGGGACTTTGTTTGGTAATGGTGAAAGAACAGGTAATGTTGATATATTAAATATTGCTTATAATATGTTTACGCATGGTGTTAATCCCAAATTAAATCTTGAAAATATAAATGAAATAATTGAAGTGTATGAAAGATGTGTAAAGATTCCTGTTCACGTAAGACATCCTTATGCAGGAAATCTAGTGTTTACAGCATTTTCAGGTTCCCATCAAGATGCTATAAATAAGGGAATGAAAAAATACAATGAAAGACATGAAAATATATGGCAGGTGCCATATTTACCTATAGATCCAAGTGATATTGGAAGAGAATATGAAGCATTAGTAAGAATTAATTCTCAATCAGGAAAAGGTGGGATTGCATTTGTAATGGATCATTGTTATGGATTTAAACTTCCAAAGACAATGCAGAAGGAATTTGCAGATGTAATACAAAAAATTTCAGAATCAATAGGTGAAGTATCACCAGTTCAAGTTATGGAAGTTTTCACAAAAGAATATATTGATTTGCAAGAGCCATTTAAATTAGTTAAAGCTACTTTCTCTGATATTTCAGATAAATCTGGAAAAGAGGATACTAAAGCAGATATTTCAATAATTTATAATGGACAAGAAAGAAAGATTTCAGGAATAGGTAATGGTCCTATAGATTCATTTAAGAAAGCACTTGCAGCAAGCAGTCTTATAAATGTTAAAATAATTGACTATACTGAGCATGCAATGAGTACTGGTTCAGAAGCAAAAGCAGCATCATATGTATACATGGAGAGACAAGATAATGGAAATAAGACATTTGGAGTTGGTGTTGATAGTAATATAACAAGAGCTTCAGTTAAATCCATGATGAGTGCAATAAATAGATTGTATAAAGAAAAATAAATTTAACTTATAAGCAATAATAATATGAGAAATTAACTCAGTTAACGGTTAACTTTTATATTTATGACATATTTTGAAAAAGGAAAAACAGTTTTATTTCCAGATATAAGCTATACTTTTTATAAGGTTTATGCAGAATTATTTGAATTAGATTATAATTAGCTGGTGCAAAAGCTGCAATTGAAGATGATAAATATTTCAAAAAAATAACTAAATTAATTATAGAAACTAGAGAGAAATATATTGTTAAGATAAAAGAATTAGGATTTGAAGTATTAGATTCAAAATCGAATTTTATATTTGTAAAGCATAATGAGTTAAAAGGTGAGTATATTTATAATCAATTAAAAGAAAAAGGTGTTTTAGTAAGATATTTTGGTAAAGAAAGAATATAAGATTATTTGAGAATTACTATTGGTACTAACGAAGAAATGGATATTCTTGTTGAGAAAATTAAAGAAATATAAATAAATAGAACTTTGTTTATAGAGTTTAAAAAAAAACAATAAAAAAACTGTAATTATGTTTAATATAAGCATATTACAGTTTTTTTTTTTGAAAATATCATGAAAAAATTGAGATGTAAAATAAAAAATGGTATAATTGAAATGTTTGAAATTAGGAGGATGATATGATGGGTCAAAAAAAAGTGAAATTACTAGCTATGGTAGTAGTTGCTCTATGCGCTAATGGTGTTACATATGGTGCACATGCTGAGGAAGTTAAAAGCACTAATTCTTCAACTTCAGTAGTTAATGTAGTTGAAGACCAAAATAAGGGTGAAATCAAAGATAAAGATCAAGTTGAAAATAAAAATAATGATGAAGTTAAGTATGAGGAATCCAAAGTTAATGAAGCTATGAAAACTAAGGATTCAGATGTTAAAATAACTAACAACTGGTTAACACAAGAAGTTGCCAAGCAGTTAAATAAAAAAGTAAAAGAACTTACAGTAGATGATTTCAATAAGATTACAGAAATTGATCTACACTATAAAAGAGTAGAAGAAAAGTTTCCAGAAGAAATAAGTTTACTTAATAATCTACAGTCTTTAAATTTGAATTATTGTAGATTAAAAGGAAAGATACCAAATGAGTTAGCTGAATTACCTAAGTTAACATATTTGGACTTAGGTGATAATAATTTTGATGAAATAGGTAAAGAAGTAGAAGAGAAGATTAAAACAAAAGGATATTCTTACTGCGATATTACAGGAAATAGATTTAGATTAGATGAAGGCTGGTATTATATAAAAGGAAAATGGTACTATTTTGATAGATGGGGACGTAAGGTAACTGGTTCTCAAACAATAGATGGGAAAGAATATGAATTTACTGATGAAGGATACGTTCGTGAAGGTTGGGAAAAGAACGAAGATGGAACTAATTCATATTATGATAAAGACAAAGGAAAAGTAAAAAATTCATGGCAATCTATTGATGGAAAATGGTATTATTTCAATAAAGATGGAGTAATGCTTACAGGTTTGCAAACAATAAATAATAATAAGTATTATTTAGGAAACGATGGAGCAATGCTTACAGGAATACAAGTTATAGATGGCAAAAGAGTATGTTTTGCAAGTAGTGGAGAAATGAAGTTTGGGTGGACTACTATAAATGGAAAACAGTATTATTGTGACCCTTCAACTGGTGAAATTGTTAGTAATCAAGTAAGAAATATAAATGGGAAAAATTATAAATTCTTAAGTGATGGCTCAGTAATGACAAATGGATGGGTTGATAATAATACTTACATAGATCAAAATGGACAAACGGTATCAAGAGCAAATGCTCACTCAGATACACAATTTAGATTATATAAATATATGACTGATACTAATAATAGAGTAAGTGTTCATTATAGAGCAATTGATCTTCATGGTGGAGATACAAGTAACAATTGTGTATACTTTACATCAGAAGCATTAAGAAGAGTTGGTGTAGATTTACCACTTGGAACATGCAATACTTATGATTTAGAAAATAAACTTGAAGCAAAAGGATTTGTAAAATCATATGATTTATCACAATTAAAGCCTGGAGATATAGTATTTACAAATGGATATACTCATGTATATATATTTATGGGATGGGCAAGCAATGGATATGCATACATATGTGATAATCAGGCAGATAGATTTGATAATAAAGTTCTTCATCTAAGAAATGTATACGGTGATACAGCTATAACTGATAGAGCAACACATTTCTTCTACGCTCCATATTAATAAATAAGTACAAAAAGAGTTAATACAAGCTTTCAGAACTTTATTAACTCTTTTGTTGTATAAAGTTTAACTGGATTAATAAAAAAATATGTATTATTATGAAATTATATAGATATATTTTTATATTTGTAAACTAAGTTTTTTAAGAGAGCAGGGAGAAAACTATGGAATTAGGAATTAATAAAGAATATGTTTTAAATACTGCAGAGGAAATATTAAAATTTAATAGCCCTACAGGTTTTTGTTTTGATATTATGGAGAAGATAAAAGATATAGCAGAAGGATTTGGATATGCTTTTACAACAACTAATAAAGGTTGTGGAATAATCACTATTAATGGAAAAAAGAATGATAAGATTATAGGATTATCAGCTCACGTTGATACACTAGGATGCATGGTAAGATCTATTACAAGTGAAGGAAAATTAAAGTTTACTTTATTAGGAGGACCTATTGTACCAACTTTAGATGGGGAATATTGTGAAGTAAGAACAAGAGATGGAAGAATATATACAGGAACATTTTTAAGCACAAGTCCAGCAGCTCATGTTTTTGAAGATGCTAAAAGTAAGGCTAGAGATCCTGAACATATGGAAATTAGAATAGATGAAGAAGTATCAAATAAAGAAGATGTTCTAAATTTAGGAATATGTCCAGGAGATTTTATATTTATTGATCCAAAGACTACAATTACTAAAAGTGGTTTTATTAAATCAAGGTTTATTGATGATAAGGGAAGCGTATCTTGTTTAATGGGACTTTTAGAATTATTTAATAGAGAGAAGATAGTTCCTGAATATACAACTAAAATATTAATATCTACATATGAAGAAGTAGGTCATGGAGCTTCTTACATACCATCTGATATAACAGAAATGATAAGTGTTGATATGGGATGCATAGGTGATGATTTAAGCTGTACAGAATATGATGTATCTATATGTGCAAAAGATTCAGGCGGACCGTATGATTTTAATATGGTAACTGATTTAGTAACACTTGCAAAAGATAATTCATTAAAATATGCAGTAGATATTTATCCATTTTATGGATCAGATGTAGGAGCAGCATTAAGAGGAGGAAATGATATTCGTGGAGCACTTATAGGACCAGGAGTATCAGCATCTCATGGAATGGAAAGAACTCATTATAGCGCATTTGAGAATACTATAAAATTACTATATCTTTATTTAACAAAAGAAAATTAATAAGTGTATTGTAAAATATATTAAAACTAAATAGAACTTTTTATCTAATAGATATAATTTTTCATTATACATAAAAATACTGTTTCCTTTATTGGTAACAGTATTTTTATTATAAGTCATAATAATAAATGTTTTTTTATTTATTTTAACATGAATAAGATTGAGGTGATATTTTTTGAATGTAAAAGAATTAACAACAGCAGAAGTTCTTTCTTCTATTTTTATTATTTCAAGTTTGAGTTTTATAGGATTTGGGCTTGGATATTTAGGTTATATAGATTTTGTTGTACCCATTTTTATTGGAATAATTGTTCTCAAATGTAATAAAAAATATTCAGTATTAGCAAGCATAACAAGTTTGCTATTAACTGTATTTCTATTAGGGAATGTATCTGCTGCTGTTATGACGACACAGAGTATAATTCTTGGAATAGTGATTGGAATAGCTATAGAAAAAGGAAGAAAATATATTAAGTAAAGTGGCTGATAATTTTTTGTAGAATATTTATTATATTGCAGAGAATTAAATAAAATCTATATATTTCACATTGGCAAAAAAATAAAAAAAGTTTGAAAAAAATGCAAAAATAATGTAAAATATTGTTGGAAAGGAAAATATATATAATAGGAGAGGCTATATGATAAAAAAATTAAACATAGGAAAAAAGCTGGTGTTAAGTTTTACTGTATTAGGC
>DPOH01000290.1 GCA_003539755.1 Clostridium sp. | reverse complement strand
CTTAAATACACTACAATAAACATAGTTTAATTGCTTATTGTGGTGTTTTTTTATTTCGAAATTTGAAAATTATTAATATGCTAATAAAATACTGTTTATATGATAAATTTAGCTTGTAATAATGATTGTTATATACTATTTATGATTAATAACTGTATATACTTCTTATATATTTTGTTTTATGATATAATAACACCTATGTTAATTGACAATTAAAATTCATATGATAAAGAAATTTTGAGGTGAAAAACATGATTCAAATATCATTTCCAGTTAAACATTCAGAAGTAGATGAGGTAATAAATAAATTAATAAGTATCGGTCTAGATTCAACGTATTATGATGCTCCATATGATGTTACAATAGATTCAAATGGATATGGGTTCATTGAAAGAGAAGATGAAATCGTTGAACTAAAAGTATTTCCACAAGAAAAAAACATTGAAGAATGTACTCATCATGTAAATAATATTAAAGAATTATTAAACATAGAAGATGAAATAAAAATAGTGAATCTTGAAGTAGATAATTGGCAGATGCCTTTTGAGCCAGTAGATTTAAATAATGGTTATGTAATTGCAGAGCCACAATGGGATGTATCTTATGAAAAGGGTAAAATTAATTTTGAATCACAAGGTTCATTTGGAACTGGCCTTCATGAAACGACTCAAGATCTTTTAAGATATATATTAGATGAAGATTTTACAAACTTAAAAGTACTAGATTTAGGAACAGGTTCTGGAATTTTAAGCATAGCAGCTGCTATAAAAAATGCTGAGCATGTAACTGCATTAGATATAAGAGATGTTACAGAAGAAGTTACTCATAACTTTAGATTAAATAATCTTAATAATATTGAAGTTTTAATAAAAGATGTAACAAAAGAAAAAATTGATTTCAATAACATTTATGATGTTGTATTTATAAACATAGGTGGAGATGAAACAATAAGTTCAATGGAACTTATAAATGATGCAATAAAACCTGGTGGAATATTATATGTTTCAGGTCTTGTTGAGTGGAGCAGTGAAGACATATATAATAAGATTAAGGAATATGGTTATAATATTGTAAAGAAAACTCAAACTAATGAATGGGTAACTATGATTTTAAAGAAAAATAATTAAGATAAGAGGAAAAGAAAATGTGCAAAACAAAGGAAGTAATCAATAAACTTCTTGTAGAAATATATAATGATATTCTACAGATAGAGGAACAAACACTTAGAAAAGATGAACATTCTGATTTAACTATAACCGAAATACATACTATTGAGGCTATAGGCATAGATAAAGAAAAAACAATGTCTGAAATAGCCCAACAGCTTAATGTCACACTTGGCACTCTTACTACAGGTATAAATAAACTTATAAAAAAAGGTTATGTTGAAAGAAACAGGACTGAAGAAGATAGAAGAATAGTACTTGTAAGACTCACTGAAAAAGGAAAAACTGCATATAAGCATCACGAAGAATTCCACAATGAGATGGTGCAAAACTCAGTTAATGATTTAACTGAAGATGAAAAGGAAGTACTTGCTTCGTCCCTAGAAAAAATCAAAACTTTCTTTACTGATAAATATAATGTCTAGGAGGGAATCAAATGAAAGTTAATTTAAGTGATGTTATAGAATGCATAGAATTTGAAAATGAAAATTTAAATCATTTTTATAATAAGAAAACAGGAATTATAATATACAAAGAATCTTCTGATACTAGTAGTTATAGTGCTGCAGACTATAATAGAATAGATGAATTTGAGGAATGGGAAAGAGAACTTATAGAGTCTTTATATGATTTAGAAAAAAATCCAAATGATTATATTAAGCTTCCTGGAGAAGAGGATATAAATGAACTTAATATACTAATTAATTTCTGTAATTCTTTCAGTGACATTTCAATAGATGATATATTAAACAAAAATATAGATAATACAAAAAAGATTCAAGAAATCAAGAAGATAATAGAAGATAAGAATATGCTTAATGACTGGTATGAATATAGAGAGCAGAGTGAAAGACAGATTGCTATAGATTGGTGTAAAAATAACAATATAGAATTTGAAGAATAGTATCCAAGGCAAATGTCACAAATAATGAAAGAAGGGATTCATGTGTTTTTTATTGGGGTTTTTGGGATAGAAGATAAAGAAGTTGAAATAATGACTTTGAATAATTTTACATGCAAAAGCTGTAATACACAGACAGGTGGTAGACTTTATAAAAGATATAGTTTCTTTCACTTCTTTTTTATACCTTTATTTAAGTGGAATATTGAATACTATGTTGTCTGTAATTCATGCAATTCAGTTTATTCAATTCCAAAGGAAAAAGGAAAAGCTATAGAAGATGGCGAAGATGTACAAATTACATACTGGGATTTAAATGAAGTTAACTCTAATTATTATGGTTATACTTCATTTAATAGGTGTTCAAGCTGTGGTAGAGAAGTAGATAAAAGTTTTGATTACTGTCCTTACTGTGGAAACAGAATAAAACCGTATTAATGAAAAATATAAAAACATATTATTTTATTAGTGTAATATATTTATTTACTTAGAATATATTAATAATAGATAATATGTTTTTAAGATCTTGAACATATCTTTAAAGTCTTGAAACAAAAATAATAGGAGCGGATTTTAAATGAGTACTGTTAAAGAAAAAATAACCTCATACTGTCAAAAAAGTAGATTGAATATGAAAAAATTTTCTATTAAAGCAGTTGAAGAAGGATATTTAGCAACTGATGGTGAGGCTTCTCTTATTTTCAGCAAAGACGGAACCCTCCTCTGTTTACCAATGTATAAATTGTAACCGTTTATAAAGACCATATGATTAATAGGTATTGTATATCTGTTAATTATATGGTTTTAATATTTTATTGTTTACTTAAATTTAAATAATATAATTTCATTTGCACTAAAAGGATTTATACAGAAATTCATATGACCAGAGTAAAATATTTTCCATTGTTAAAACTAGCATATAATCAGCATTAATGTTATAATCGTGAAAGTGACAATTTGGAAGGAGACTTTATATGCACAGTAAGTTTTTTTTATACGAAGGAAAAAGTAAGAAAGTTGAAAATGGGAGACCATGGATATATAGACATGAAATAAATGAATATGATGGTGATTATGAAAATGGAGATATTGTTGATGTTTATAACAGCAAAGGATATTTCATAGCAAGAGGATACATAAATGATGCTAGTAAAATTGCCATAAGAGTAATGACAAGAGATATTCATGAAGAAATAGATGAAGAATTCTTTAAAAGAAGATTTAAAATAGCTTGGGATTACAGAAAAACTGTTATAGATACCTCTTCATGCAGATTCATATTTGGAGAAGCTGATTTTCTTCCAGGTCTTACAGTAGATAAATTTGAAGAGTATTTTGTAATTCAAATATCTACACTAGGAATGGATAGATATAAAGATTTAATAGTTAAAATATTAGTTGAAGAATATGGCGCTAAAGGTGTTTATGAAAGAAGCGACATCAAAACTCGTGAAATTGAAGGTTTAGAACAAACAAAAGGATTTTTAACAGAACCATTTGATACTAATGTTCAAATCATAGAAAATGGTGTTAAATACATAGTTGACATAGAAAATGGTCAAAAGACTGGTTTTTTCTTAGATCAAAAAGAAAACAGAGCTGCAATTCATAGAATCTGTAAAGATAAAGAAGTATTAGACTGCTTTACTCATACTGGTTCATTTGCACTAAATGCAGGTATAGCAGGCGCTAAATCAGTTCTTGGTATAGATGTATCACAACATGCAGTAGATTGTGCAAGAAGAAATGCTGAATTAAATAATCTTCAAGATACAGTTAAATTTGAATGCCATAATGCATTTGATGTTCTAGGTGAATGGTCTAGAGAAGGTAAAGAATTTGATGTTGTTATTTTAGACCCACCTGCTTTTACAAAATCAAGAGATACAGTAAAACAGGCTATAAGAGGTTATAAAGAAATTAACCTTAGAGGTGTAAAGATGGTTAAGAGTGGTGGATATTTTGCTACATGCTCATGCTCTCACTACATGTCAGAAGAACAATTAAAGAAAACTGTTTATGAAGCTGCTCATGATGCAAGAAGAACTCTTAGACAAATAGAAATACGTACACAAAGTTCTGACCACCCAATACTTTGGAATAGTGATGAAACATTCTACTTAAAATTCTTTATATTCCAAGTATTCTAATATGTTTTTACCCTACAATAATTTTATATAATATGTTATATAACGATATATTTATTAAGCTTTCCTCAAATTAATGGGGAAAGTTTTTTTATTATAAAAATTATTTATTTAGAATCACAGTTTATTGAAAATAATGGGAAATATGATAATATATATATAGCGAAATAACAATTAATATAAAATTATTAATATAAACATAGGGGGATGATCATTATG
>DPOH01000051.1 GCA_003539755.1 Clostridium sp. | reverse complement strand
GACTCTTCTTTTACTTTGGTATTGGATCCAGTTATTTTTCTTCCTTCAACATTTCTCAATCCAAACAATAAAGATGCTGTTCCAAGGCTATCTAGCCAATGTTCTTTTGAGAAAGGTTCATCAGGATTAAATGTACCTTTAATCATATCAAATTGATTCATTGTTAGCCAGTTTCCTATGTCATAAACATTTTGTGTTTCAAATGCTTTTAACCCATTTTGATAATTTATTTCTCCCAATGATTTTAAAGCATCTGGTGCTCCAAGTGTAAGCCAGTTTACAAAATCGTAAGGTGAATCATTCCACTTACTTCCTCGTATTTCTACACCTTTCCATAAATCACTTGCGATTTCCTTGAATGAATCCCATGATTTTCTTGCTGCTGTTGTTGCCCAGTCAAGTATTCCATCATTTTCATCTCTAAGTGACATTAATGAAACATTGGAAGGTACTATTTGCAAACTATTATTATTTTCCAACAAATTCTTAATTCTGTCAAAATTATCTTCCAGCTTCTTTTCATCCATAACATGTATGTTTTGGATCTTTGCCACTATAAATGACCATATTAAGTTTTTAAGGTTCCTATAATCTTCAACTCCAAGGACATTTTCGACTTTATTTAGATACGATTTTTCATCATCACTAAGTTCATTAATGCTCTTTCTAAGAAGTGAACTTAGGTATATTAGCATTACTTCTGCATCTATACTTGCACTTGAATCATAATCTGTTTTAAAGGAAGTATTTGTACTTTCCTGTATAGTACTGAGTTTTGAAGCAAGATTGTTTTCCATTTCAATAACTCCTTGGTTATATACTCCAAGGGAATCTCTGAAATCTGTAAGGTTGTGCGTCTGTTCTTGAACTGCGGCATGACATTGATCTATATCACCGCTTATTCCAAATGATGTATAGCATAACTGACCTAGCAAATCATCCACTGTATCATACTGTTGCCGCATCTTATTATAATGATTATCTGTACATATATCTATTATGTTGTTTAGTTTATCTACACCAGCATACAATAAAGTTATTGTACCCTCATCATCAGATGTAGCAGCACCAGAGCCTCCTCCATTTCTTGCTACTTTATTTACAAAATCTTCGCTTCTCTTTTTAAGTTCCACTGCTTTTGGTTTTTCTTCATTTTCTAGTACTTCTTTAAGGTATTTTATATTTTCTTCTACTTCTGTATAAAGTAATTGTTTTTTCTTATGGACTTCTTCAAATTTATCTTTAGCTTGTCCAGACCATCCTTCTTCATAAAGTCTGTTTAAAGCATTGTTTATCTTTTCTTTTTCTTCAGATAGTTTGTCTAATATCTTACCATAAACATCAATTGTTTCTGTAAGCTTGGCTATATTTAATTTGAAATCCATATTATTATGTAACCCCTTATTTAATTATATGGTTTTTAATGACTATGATGGTGATGCCTTTTTCTTTCATGATACCTATTGTCTTCACTTTTTAGTGAGCTATATTCTCTTTCAAGTTCCTTAAGCTTTTTCTTACATTTTATAATTAGATCTGGTATTATTTCACTTACGTCTTTATTTAATTGTAGTTCTTCCATGTTTAATTCATTCATATTAATCGTTGTGAATGTTTCTCTTGAACTGCTGCTTAAATCACTATGCTGATTATACAATTCTGAATTAGTTCTTTCAGAATCAATAAGTGTATATAATATCTGTTCAATTGTATTAATATCTTTCCTACAATTAGCTTTATCAGTGCACCTGCAGCTCATAACACCACCTCCTAATGTTCATTATATTTTCCTGCAATATTTGCATCTTCATTTGTTATTGATTTTTCATTTCCAATCAAATCTACGATTTCTTGTTCCAAATCTTTTACAGCTTTTTCAAATTTGCTATTTATAAGATTACATGTAGACTCATATGCATCAGCCCCAGTACCTGTCCACTGACTTTTCATTTCTTCACTTGAACTCTTAAATATTTTCCTAGTTTCATTGATTACTTCTAAATTACTTGTAAGACAAGAAATAGTTTCTCCAAAAATACTATGAGTTACTTTAATTTCATCTTCCATTTTATCTCCTTATTTAAACAAAAATTACATATTATGTATTATAGCATATTTTTTAAAAACCAAAAATACTATGGATCAGCTAATTATTAAAGTACATTCTTTATTAAGAACATAAAAAATTCTATATAAAATAAAAAAATACTCTTATATTGAACAGACATTATGTTTTTTTAGTTCTATTAAAGCATACGTAATTATTCTTCCTTACATACAAAAAAGAAGCCACAAAATCAGGCTTCTTCAATGTGAACTTCTAAACATATCTCTATGAATCAAACAAAGTCTTTGCTATAGTATCAACATTTTCTTTTTCACCACCAAAATATATTTCAAAGAAATAGTACATATTTCCTATTTTCCATTGATATATATATTTATTATCGCAATCATCAAAATACTTATAAACATCAACATTATTCCAGTTTAGTTTTTCAACAGGAACTTTTTTAGATGTATTATTTTCATAATCTGTCTGCATAACGTAACCATTTGTGGCAACGTCCTTATATCCATAATTATCATTACCTTTTTCCTGAATAAAAACAACTACTCCATCATTCTTATATGAATAATTACACTGGAATTTTGTCATTTTGCTTCCATTATAATCATCCTGATAAACTTCGCAATTAACAATCTTTATATCATCACTAATCTCAGGAAGAAATTTAGGTGTATAGCCTAAATACTCAGTAGCTTTATTTAAATCATCTTTATCATAAACTTCTAAGCTGAAACATCCATTATAAGCTTCATCAACTACATACTTTGAAGCTTCCGCATCACAAGGAGACTTAAGTGAAGAATCTATTTTATTTATTTCTGTATTCAAATCATCTTCACCATCAAAATCTGTAGTATCTACGGCATAATTTACTCCATCCTTAGTAAATACAAAGAATTTAGAGTATTCGTTATTTCTATCCTTTTCAGTTCCCTTATCATAAAAACTACTATTCAAGTCAGCATTAAGAATTACATACATTCCATTTACAGAGCCTAATGTTTTATCTTCCTTAGAAATCTGTAAACTCAATACGTAGCTGCCATCTCCATACTTAATATCTTTTATGTTCTGCTCTATATCACCTGCAAATTCATACAATGACTGAGTACCCTCATAATGTTCTTTATCTGTCTTAGCAGAGAAATTAAGTTGTAAATAGCTGTTTTTATCATCAGCCTTCATAATTCTGATTAATGAAACAGCACCGCCATCTTTAATATAATCAGGAACCTTGTAATCAAAATTTAAATACTTTCCTACCTTATCTAAATTGTTAAACTCCTTCAATTTTGAATCAACTAATATATCACTATTATTGTTTGATAAACAAGCAATACTTTTTACTGCTGTATCTGTGCTATTTTCTGCATATACTGGAACTGATGCTGTAGCAAATATAGATGTCAATGATAATACCCCAGCTAATGCTTTACTCATAAATATATTATTTTTCTTTTTCACATTATCACTACTTTCCTAGAAGTTTTAGAACTTAATCTGGGACATATTATATATTCTTAACCATATTTTTACAAGTATAGTTTTTAGGTGTTATTCTTTTAAATTAAGAGTATTACTCGCCTATGTACTTCTCTTAAATTTATCTTAAAATAAACCTATAAAAAGATAATATTAAAGCTATACATATGATAAAGATTTATATCATACATATAGCTTTGTTAAGATCATTTATTCATAATTTTAATCAGCACAATTTTATTC
>DPOH01000147.1 GCA_003539755.1 Clostridium sp. | reverse complement strand
GTGAAGAAATAGAGAGAAAAGATACTGATGAAACATTAGAAAGAGAACAAAGAACAGAAAGTGATACAAATGAAATTGAAGTGCAAGAAGAAATAAAAGAAATATCAATAAGTAAGACTACAGAATATAGACAAACTAATGATTTAAGAACTATTAGAATAGATAAAAATAGAGTAGGTAATATTTTAGATGCTAGATAATTATGAAGAATTATTGTTAAAGGTATCATAAAATATTTAGGATATGTTATTGACGTGTAATACTTATAAAGTATTGCATGTCAGTAAACAAAAGATAAGGAGTAAAGAATGAAAAAGGTTAAGTTAAAGGTTAAAATCCTTGCTGGAGCAGCCATAGCTACAACTGTTGTAACTGCTGGCCATATATATACAACTAATGCAATGCACAAAAGAAATCTTACAGGTGACAGCATACAATTAAATGTTGAAAAGCAGGATAGAGATACTATTAAAATATATTTAAGCAGTTTTAGTGATTTAGCAAAATCACTACAGCTTAGTGTAAAAATAGAAGAGGGTAATGTTCAATTTGTAGATGATTCTATAAAATGGCTTGTAAATAATAATGATGATAGCTTAATTGCAGATTACAAAATAGATAACAGTAAAAAGACATTAGATTTATTTTTAGTATCAAAGGAACCTATAAATTCTGATGGCGGAGTTATTGAATTATGTGAAATTGATGTATCAAAAAATGAATCTATTATAGATAAGATATTTAAATCTAAAGATGGAAGCTATAAAGTAGTTCCTAATGTAGTTGATGGTGAAGCTTATAGTTATGTAAGATATTCAACAAATAAAAGAATAGGTGGACAAAATATAGTAAATAGTAATGAAAACAAGCTAACTATAAATGAGGATCCTATTATCAAGCTTAAAGAAAATCCTTATATAATGGATAATAAAATTGTAATTCTAAAAGGTACAGTATTTAACATAAGTGATTATGTAGAAGCATTTGATGCTGATGGAAATGAAATAAAGGATATTGAGTATTCAGGAAAAATTGATAATAAGAAGGCTGGTTCGTATAACATTACATGTACTGCTACGGATTCACTAGGAGATAAAGCAACTATTGAAACTACAGTAATAGTTGAAGACTTCACAAGTGCAAACATAACAAAACCAGTTATATATGGAGCTGATAATTCTATTGAAATTGTAATAGGAGAAAGCTTTAATCTTGAAGATGGAATAAAAGCTGTAGATTACATGGGTAGAGAATTAGCAGTAAAAATCAGTGGTGATTATTATACTGAAACTACAGGTACTTATACTATAGTATATACTGCATCTGATCGTTTTGGAAATACTACCACTGTAGAAAGAACACTTATAGTATCTGAAAAAGATAATGATTCAGGTAATGGGGGAGGAGTTAATCCACCTAGTGATTCAGATAACGAACAAGATAAGTTGCCAAGCGATATTACAGATATAATCAATGAAGAAGTAATAAATATTGTAGTACCTGGAAATGGAACTATTTCGAAGCCTTTAGTAGTAGAACCACAAGAAGACGCATCAATAGAGGAGTTTGCTGAGTTCTTAGGTGATGTATGCAAGTTTGAGATTAAATCAGGTCTTGTTAAAGAAGATGATACTTATAAAATATTAACATTAAGATTATCTCCTAAATCTGCGAAGAAACAATCTATAAGTCTTTATTCGGATAATGATAATTCAGAAGATAAGTATATTACAATAAGAATAAATAAATCTAAAACTGAATTTATTAATTTATTAGACAATTTTATAGAACAAAATAACTTTGAAATTTCAAAGGATGATAATGATTCGAATAATACAGAAAAACCAGATGATACAAATGGCTCTGGAAATTCAGGAAGCTCAAGTAGCTCAGGAAACTCAGGAAGCTCAAGTGGTTCTGAAAATTCCAATGGAGTAAAATATGAGATTCCATCTAACCTTGAAGGTATTATTGACATAAGTAGCATTAATGTAGTAGAAGGAAATGGTAGTTCTAAATCTCCACTAGTTATTGAAATTAAAAATATGTCTTCAAATGAATTTACAGGCTTTTTAAAGAAACTTGATAAATTTAATATTGAAATTAATAAAGTTGAAGAAAACGATGATTTTAAAATAGTAAACTTAAAGCTTACTGAAAAGTATTCTGCTTTTAATTTGTTGAGATTATTTAGAAATGCTGAAGATACGTACTTAAATATTAAAGTTAATAAAAAGGATACTAATATTTTAAATGCTTTAAATAAGTTTATAATTGATCAAAGCAGTAGTTCAGAAGTCAAGGAAGAAGAAAATGTTGAATCCGTACAAAAACCTACAGAAGATAAGAATGAGTTTATCGAAGGACCAAATACAAATACTAATACTACTAATAATACTGATGATAGTTCTAACAATAGCACAAACAATAATATAACAAGTGTAGATAGTTCTGTTAATACAATAAATAGCAATAATCACTCAAACAATAGTGAAGTTAGAGAAAATAATTCAAGTAATGAATATACTGATGCACATGAAGAATTATCATACAACGATGAAAATAAGAGTGAAGAGTTAACAGATATTAATGAGAACAATAACGATGATATTAAAGATGAAAGTAATGAAGATTCAAGATATGAAAATAGCTTAAATAATGATGCGTCTTTAGATGAAGGACTTAATAAATCTTCAAAGAAGAATATATTTACAGTTTCATCAGCTATAGTAGCAGTTGTTGCTATGATGTTATCATGGACAATTCATTTAAGAAAGAAAAGAAAAAAATAGTATTATTAGCCGCTCTTTTTGAGCGACTTTTTAGCTGTAATAAAATGATCGATTATATTAATGGTATTATAAAAAATATGGACATTAATGTTTTATAATTTTATAATAATGGTGATTAATTCATATTTATAATTATTTATAGAATATAATCAGAGTTTATAGAAAAGAGTGCTTATCAATAAAAGATAATTATAGAAGATTTGAGAATGAACATAAAAAATTAATGGAAGCAGTTATTAAACGAAAAGAAGATGAAGCAGTAAGATTATTCGAAGAACATATGGATAGAACAAAAGAACAAATGTTATCGATAATAAAGTACTGATTATAATGGAGGGGAATAATGATAATTGATGCACATGCTCATTCATGTGGTATATATGGTGATGAACAGTTAATATTTGAAAATATGAAAAGGCAGGGGATAGATAGAGTCATATTATCTGCTGGCCAAAAGGGAAGTATTAAGAATTATAATTTACCAAACTTAGGTCAATATATTAAGTCATCTAAACTCATGTATTTTTTTAATAGGATTATTAGAATTATAGTGAATAAAACAGGTGCTGCTAATTTTATAGATAGTGAAAATGAAAAAATTGCAAATATGGCAGAAAAGAATCCAGAATATATTATGAATACTTATTGGGCAGATTTATCTAATAAAAATTGTATTGAAAAGTTAAAAAAATTCCAACTAAAGCATGACTTTGCTATGATTAAGCTACATCAGTGTTGGAATAAATTTAATATAAGAGATGACAATTTTATTGAAATAGTTAAATTGGCAAAAGAAATAGAAAAACCAATATTTATTCATCTGATTTCAAAAGAGGAAATACGAGAATTTATACGTTTCTCAAAAAAACATAAAGATACTATATTTATAATGGCAAATTTAATTGGTATTGAAGAATTTGATAATACTATAAATAAAAATATTTATTTTGATATATCATGTCCTGAACTAAATTCATTAGAAATGCTTAAGAGGGCATATGAACTGGTGGGAGCAGAAAGACTTATTCTTGGAAGTGATTCCCCATATGGAGATAATAATATTAATAAGGCTATAAATAAATTAAGAGATTTAAATATGTCTGTGGCAGAAATAAATATGATATGTAGTGAAAATATTGAAAAGATTTTATGTAAAAAATGTTGACAGTAGGAAATATATACTGTATACTAAATTCGTAAATTAAATACGGCTTACTTATCAAGAGTGGTGGAGGG
>DPOH01000093.1 GCA_003539755.1 Clostridium sp. | reverse complement strand
CATCTAGTGTTAAGGATGTACTTATAGATTTTACAGGTGGAATTTTAGCGAATATTTTGTTTTATATTTTTTCAAAGCCTTTCGGGAAGCATTTTAAAAGCAGTAATAAAAATTGGATAAAGGAAATTTTGGTTGGAAAATATGAAAGTTTTAGAATTAAAAGATATAAATAAATATTATAAAGCAGGTAAAAACACAAATCATGTGCTGAAAAATATAAATATATCTTTTCAAAAAGGAGAGCTTACAGCAATCATAGGGGAATCTGGTAGTGGAAAATCAACACTTTTGAATATTATGGGGATGCTTGATTCAGAATTTACTGGACATATGATTGTAAATGACAAGGATATAAAGAAATTTAAGAAAAAAGAAATAGATGCATATAGAAAGAATAAAGTCGGATTTATATTTCAAAGCTTTAATTTAATTCCACATTTATCTGTATTGGATAATGTAGTTATTCCAATGACTTTAAATGGAGTAAGTAAAAAAAAGAGAATTAAAAAAGGAAAAGAAATATTAGAGAGATTAGGACTTGCAAAGGAAATACATAAAAAGCCTAGTGCATTATCTGGAGGTCAGAAACAGAGAGTATCTATAGCCAGAGCTCTTGTAAATGACCCTGATATAATAATAGCAGATGAACCTACAGGAAGTCTTGATAGTAAGAATACAGATGAAATATTAAGTCTTCTAAAAGAAGTAGTGAAGATGAATAAGCTTGTAATAATGGTAACCCATTCTGAAAAGGTAGCAAAATCTGCTGATAGGCTTATAGAAATAAGAGATGGTGAAATAGTTAGTGATACTAAAAAAGGGAAATTAGATTCGGGTACAGATTATACTGTTCAAAAGAATTCAAGCAAATCTAAAGAAAAAAATAGAAGCTTAAGCTTAATATCAGCTATAAAATTATCTCTTATAAATATGAAAGAAAAGATATTTAGAAATATTTTAATTTCCTTTGGTACCAGTATAGGAATAATGAGTGTGATACTTATGCTTGCCTTTGGAAATGGAATAAAGACATATTTTAATAATACTATGAATAGTTATTCTAATCCATCAGTTATAGAAGTCAGCATGAATGATAATGATGACAGCTTTGATGACGATGATAATGAGCAGTTATTTAAAATGCCTAAAGTGAATGATGGAAAAACATTCACAGAAGGAGATTTAGAAAAACTAAAGTCCTTAGATGATGTATCAGGAGTTGAAAAAGGATATAACCAGATATCTGTAGGAGCAAACTCTATTCAAAGTGATAAAGGTGGATGCAATTTAATGCGTATAGCAAGTATATCGTCTATCCTTTTGAAAACAGGGCTTACTAGTGGCGACTTTCCTAAAAGTGGTGAAGTATTAATTAATAGAGGAACGCTTGATAAGCTTGGATATGATGCCAATGAAATAGTAGGGAAAAAGGTTAAACTAAGTTTGCTTATAGGTGATAAGAAGGTAAAAAATGATTTCACTATAAGTGGTGTTTATGATAGTTATGGAAGTCTGAACTCAATGCTTAGGTGTGCATTTTTAAATTATGAAGATTTAGCAAAAATATATAGTGAAAATAAAAGTACATTAAATCCTAATATAGTTTATGTTACAGCTTCGGATGATAAATATGTAGAGCAAGTAAAAAATGAAATTAAAGACTTAGGTTATTCAAGCTCATCAGAAGAACAGATGACAATAATGTTTAACCAGATGATAAATATAATTACTTATGGATTATCAGGAATTGCAGCTATTTCATTAATAGTTTCTTCGATTATGATACTTGTAGTTTTATATATAAGCGTAATAGAAAGAACAAAGGAAATAGGAATTTTAAAATCAATTGGTGCAAGAAGAAAGGATATAAGAAGAATATTCTTATCTGAAGCATCACTAATAGGATTATTTAGTGGATTATTAGGATGTGGGATTTCATATGGATTAGCAAAGTTTATTAATAAGTTGACATATAAATCTTTTTCTATTAATTTAGTTTTGATAGATAAAAGATATTTATTATATGGATTAGCATTAAGTGTTGTAATAAGCATAATAGCAGGAATGCTTCCAGCTATGAAGGCAGCGACTGTAGATCCTGTGAAATCACTTAGAAGAGAGTAATAATATTGAAATATCATTTAGTGAGTGATATTATAGAGAATATAAAAAAAGAATAATTTTATTTGCCACCGGGTAAATATTTAAGGTATCACGGGTATTTCGTTAGGTCTTAGAAGAAATACTTTTGATACCTTTTTATTTTAAATTAATTATGAAGGCAGGGATTTTAAAATGGAATTAAAAATAATTGATATGGAATTTGCAGTATGTAAGGTTGAGGATTTATCAAAAGTAAATTATATAATTATAACATAAGTATTTTGTTTTTATGCTTATGTTATAATTAAAGGATAGAATAAAGATTGTAATTTATGAAAAGAAATTTTACGAAAGAAGTGTTAAACCTTGGAAACAAAAATTTACAAGATACAAAGTCTTGAGGATGAAAAATTAATAGAAGCAGCAGAGTGCATAAAAAATGGAGGGGTAATAGCATATCCCACGGAAACACTTTATGGATTAGGAACAGATGCATTAAATGAAGAGGCTGTAAAAAAGATATTTAAGGCTAAAGGAAGACCAGACAATAAGGCTATTACAGTAATTACTTCATCAAAGGATATAAGCAGTTTTGTAGAGGAAGTTTCTGAAACTGCACAAAAACTTATAGATGAGTTCTGGCCAGGCCCTTTAACATTAGTATTAAAAAAGAAAGATGTTATACCTAATATAACTAGTGCTAATTTAGATACAATAGGCATAAGAATGACAAGCAATGGGGTTGCAAGAAAGCTTGTAGAATTAACGGGTACTATAATTACAGCTACATCTGCTAATATAAGTGGAGGGCCAAGCCATGATAATATTGAAGGATGTATAGAAGATTTTGATGGAAAAGTAGATTATATAATAGGAGAAGATAAAAAGAACATAGGAATAGAATCTACAATAGTAGACTGTACAGTAAATCCTCCTGTAGTATTAAGAAATGGTGCAGTAACTATGGAAATGCTTCAAAAAATAGATCCTAATATTAAAGTTTTGGATTAATAAGATATTTCTATATTTGTATGTTTAGAATATATAATATTTAGTTTTAATAGCTGGTATTTTAATTATGCTAATATATTCATAAAAATGAGTAATTTATTTATTGATAAAAGTCAGTATTAAATATAATATTAGTTATGGTTAATTTAATAAATGGGAGATAAAATTACTTATGAAAAAATCTTTAAGATTAAAGGGAATATTTTTAGTTGTATTAGGAACATTGCTTTGGGGAGTTTCTGGAACAACAGCTCAATATTTGTTTCAAGCTGAGAACTTTACACCAGAGTGGCTTGTTACCACTAGAATGCTTTTATCAGGAGCTTTTCTTTTAATAGTATCAGCAATAAAGGGCGATAAAAATTTATTAAGAATATGGAAGAGAAAAGATAGTGTTATAAGGCTTATATTATTTTCGCTTTTAGGAATGCTAGGAGTACAGTATGCATATTTTGCAGCAATAAATCATGGAAATGCTGCAACAGCAACAATACTACAATATTTAGCACCTATAATAATTACTTTTTATATGTGTATTCATAATAGAAAATTACCAACATTAAAGCAGTTATTATGTGTAACTATGGCTATGATAGGAACATTTTTAATAATTACAAAGGGTAATATGAATAGTTTGTCTATTTCTAAGGAAGCTCTTTTTTGGGGGATTGTAACTGCTTTTGCATCTGCGCTATATACATTGCAGCCAGTAAAATTAATTAAGGAATATGGTTCAATATGCACTGTAGGATGGGCAATGTTAATTGGTGGAGTAGCTTTTTGTTTTGTTAACTCACCTTTCGACTGTACGGGAATCTGGACACCAAAATCTATTTTGGCAGTAGCTTTTGTAATGATATTTGGAACTATTATAGCATTTTCAGCTTATATGGAAAGTCTTAAATATATAGAACCATATGAAGCAAGTGTACTTGGATGCATAGAACCATTATCAGCAGCATTTTTATCTATAATGTTTATGAATGTAACATTTAGCTGGGTGCAATGGCTAGGTACAATATTAATAATTGTAACAGTTTCTATACTTTCTGTTATGAAAAAATAAAAGAATGAGCAGCACATTTTTACTACATGTGCTGCTTATTTTTTATTTGTAATTTTATATTAGAAAATTATAGTGTATTAAAAGAAGAGATAGTATAATATTTACAAAAATATAATATTATCCATATTAAATAAGTATAAGCTAAGACAGATAAGAAAAGGCATTTATATAATTACTTTTTTGTTTAATTGGATAAATAGAAATAATGAAGGAGAAGTATAAAACTAATGGAGTTTATAAAAATGATACTGCCCTCATATGTAGTATCAGCAATAATATTTTATTTTATCTTTAAGAAGATTATAGGAGAAAAACTTAGAAATATTAAGTTCTATAAAAAGATTCTATTATTTGTAATTAATATTATATTTTATAGTGTATTAGTGGAAATAATAGATGGTTATAATGCTCTAAAAGGAGATGTTCCTATATTTAAAGGAATATTTCTCGGAATAATAGTAG
>DPOH01000211.1 GCA_003539755.1 Clostridium sp. | reverse complement strand
GACTTATATTCTAACTGAAAAAGGATTTCGTGAATTTGAAAGTAAAAAAGCAGTTCTTAAGGATAAAATAAGAGATTCGTTAGAAGTATTTGAGATAATTTTTCATGATTTATACAAAGAATAAATACCATAATAATATTACATAATATATAAGAAGAATTTTGTATGTTGTGGAGGATATTATAGTAAATGAGCAGAAGAAATTTTTTAAATATTGCAGAGGTTGGCAACTTTACTAAAAAAGCAGTTGAAAATTTCGAAGAAAACATAGTCAATAGAAATAATTATTTAGAAAAAGAAAAAGAAGATTCAAAAAGCAAAAAATAATGCTATCTTAATTATATTGAAGTTCGGAATTTCAATTCTGAACTTCTTTTAAATTGAAATAAAGTTCTTTTTTCTTGTATAATGAAAATATTAAAATAAACCTTATCATTAAAGATAAGATATAAACTAATTAAGGAGCTGAGTTAAAATTTGAAAAGGGTTATAGTAATAGGGGCTGGACCAGCAGGAATAATGGCAGCATTAGAAGATTCTAAAAACCATGAAGTTATTTTAGTTGATGGAAATGAGAAAATAGGTAAAAAGTTATTCATTACAGGTAAAGGAAGATGTAATGTAACAAATGCAAAAGATATTTCAGAGTTTTTTGATTACATACCTGGAAATCCTCATTTTTTATATAGTGCATTATATAGTTTTACTAATGAAGATACTATGAATTTCTTTGAAAAAGAAGGGATAAAATTAAAGGTTGAACGTGGAGATAGGGTTTTTCCTAATTCTGATAAATCTTCAGATATCTTAAAAGGTCTAAATAGTGCATTAAGAAAGACTAATGTTAATGTGAAATTAAATTCTAAGGTAACAGATATCAACTGCAAGAATAATAAAATTCAATCTGTAGTAATAAATAATAAAGAAGTTCTAAAAGGTGATTATTTTATATTGGCTGCTGGTGGAGCAACTTACCCACTTACTGGTTCTACAGGTGATGGAGCTTTATTTGCAAAGAAATTAGGTCATACAATTGTGCCTTTAAGACCAGCGCTTGTACCACTTACAGTCAAAGATAATACTACAAAAGATTTAAATGGATTATCTTTAAGAAACGTAGAATTAAATATTAAGGAAAATAATAAAAAATCTATATATAAAGAATTTGGTGAAATGAATTTTTCAGTTCTAGGTATATCTGGTCCTATTGTATTAAAGGCAAGTAGATTTATAGAAAATGGTAGATCATACACAGCACATGTAGATTTAAAGCCTGCTCTAAATATAGGAGAATTGGATAAAAGAATCCAAAGAGATTTCTCTAAATATTTAAATAAATCATTTAAAGAATCCTTAAATGATTTACTACCACAAAAGATTATTCCAATGATAATAATGAATTCAGGAATAAATGAAGATAAAAAAGTAAATGAAATAACAAAAGAAGAAAGAAAAAATCTAGTTAATTCAATTAAAGATTTTACTTTTGAAATAGGCGGTCTTAGACCAATAGCCGAAGGAATAGTTACAAAAGGTGGAGTAGATGTAAAGGAAATTGATCCATCTACAATGAAGTCAAAAATAATAGAAAATCTATCTTTTTGCGGAGAAGTTATAGACGTAGATGCATTTACTGGAGGATATAACGTTCAGATTGCATTTTCAACAGGATTTATTGCAGGAAATAATATAGAAAATTAGTAATTTTAAATTAACTATTTTCAATTAAATATAGAGATTAATATAATTTATTGCAAAATAATAGGTAAATATATTAAAGATATTCTTGTTTGATAGAATAAAAAATTATATAATCTTATTGTAAGCGTTAAATTATGGGAGTAAGAAATGAGGTAAATAAAATTGAAAACATGCGTAGCAATTGATGGACCAGCAGGTGCTGGTAAAAGTACAATAGCAAAACTTGTTGGTAAAGAACATAATCTTATGTACATAAATACAGGAGCTATGTACAGAGCTGTTGCTCTAAAAGCTAAAGAAAACAATTTAGGTCCAGATAAGGTTTCTGAAATAATAAACCTTATAGACAAAATGGAAATGCATTTTGAAAATGATGACTTAATAGTTGATGGAGAAAACATTCAAGATAAAATAACAATGCCTGAAATAAGCAGTATAGTATCTGCATATGCAAGCATTCCTGAAGTAAGAAAAGTTCTTGTAAAACTTCAAAGACAAATGGCTGATAAATTTGATGTAATTATGGATGGAAGAGATATTGGTACAGTAGTATTAAAAGATGCTAACTTTAAATTTTTCTTAACAGCTAGTGCTGAAGAAAGAGCAAATAGAAGATTCAAAGAACTACAAAGCAGAAACATTGAGTGTTCTTACGATACTATTTTAAAAGATATAATCGAAAGAGATTACAAAGATACTCATAGAGAAACTGATCCATTAAAGAAAGCAGATGACGCTATAGAAATAGATAGCACAAGCCTTGATATTAATGGAGTAGTAGAAGTAATAAATAATTATATATATAACAAAAGATAATTTTATATGGATAAAGAAATAATATTGTCCAAATAATAAGGTGGTAGCTAGTATGAGAAAAGTGACACTTGCTAAAAATGCAGGATTTTGCTTTGGTGTACAAAGAGCTGTAGACGAAGCATTAAGAATACAAAAAGAATATAATAAAAAGATATATACATTAGGTCCTTTAATACATAATAGTGATGTAGTTAAGTTTTTAGAAGAAAATAATATTTTTTCTATAGAATTAGATGAAATATCTAAATTAAATCCAGGTGATATAATTGTTATAAGGTCACATGGTGTACCACAAAAGGTTTTATCTACACTTGAAGAGGCTGAGCTTACAGTAATAAATGCAACTTGTCCTTTTGTGAAAAATATTCAAAAGAAAGTTCAGAAATATTCTAATGAAGGTTATCATATAGTAATATTAGGTGATAAAAATCATCCTGAAGTAATAGGTATTAATGGATGGTGTGATAATTCAGCTACAATTACTAAAGATGGTAATTTGGAAGAAAGCCTTCCAGATAAAGTTTGCGTTGTTTCACAAACTACTGAAAAAAAGAAAAATTGGGATAATACTTTAGAAAATCTTAAAAATGTAAAAGAATTATTACCATATAATACAATTTGTGCAGCAACTGACGTAAGACAGAAGAGTACATATGAACTATCTAAAGAAGTAGATGCAATGATTGTAGTTGGAGGTAAAAATAGTTCTAATACTACAAAATTGTATCAAATTGCAAAAGAAAACTGCGAGAAAACAATTCATATAGAAAACTTAAGTGAATTGCCAGATGATTTTATTAATGATGATATAAAAACAATAGGTGTTACAGCTGGTGCTTCAACACCAGATTGGATTATTAGGGAGGTACTTGATAAAATGAGTATGGAAAACAATGTAAATAACGAAGATCAATTAGCATTAATGAATGCAACAGATATGAAAGTTGTAATTGGTACTGAAGTTAATGAAAAAGTAATAGCTAAAAATAACGATGGTATCGTAATTGCAATGAATGGATATGGAATAGATGGTTTAATTCCATATAACGAATTAACTTCAAAAGGTGATGCAAGAGAATTTGCTGAAACTATAAATATTGATGATACAATAAAAGCTAAAGTTATAAAATTACAAAACAATGATGGATTTGTTGTATTATCAAGATTAGAATATGAAAAAGATGAAGCTTTCAAAGAATTACAAGTATTATTTGATGAAAAGAAGACTTTCGAATTAACAGTAAAAGAAGCTAAGGAAAAAGGACTTGTAGCTTACTACAAAGGTGTAAGAGTATTTATACCAGCATCTCAAATAGATACTAAATTCACTGAAAACAAAGAAGATTTTGTTGGAAAAACAATTGAAGTAAGATTAATTGATTTCAGTGCAAAGAATCCAGTTAAAGTAGTTGCTTCAAGAAGAGTTTTACTTGAAGAAGTAAAAGAAGCTAAAGAAGCTGCTGCATGGAATACTTTCAATTTAGGTGATGTAGTAAAAGGTGAAGTTAAGAGATTCACAAATTTTGGTGCTTTCGTTGAAATTAATGGTGTAGATGGATTATTACACTTATCTCAAATTTCATGGAATCATGTTAAGAGTGTTGAAGATGCATTAAAAGTAGGTCAAATCGTAGAAGTTAAAATCATAGGATTAGATAAAGAAGCTAAGAAACTTTCATTAAGTATGAAAGAATTAATGCCAAAGCCATGGGAAAATGTTACTGAAAAGTACCCAGTTGACTCAGTTGTTTTAGGTAAAGTTGTAAGACTAAGTAAGTTTGGTGCTTTCGTAGAATTAGAACCAGGTGTAGATGGATTAGTTCATATATCAAAGATTTCTCACAATAGAATTGAAGATCCAGCTGAAGTTTTAACTATAGGTGAAGAAGTTAAAGCTAAGATCTTAAGCGTTGATGAAGAAAATAAGAGAATAAGCTTAAGCATAAAAGATATTTAATATATCAATCTCTACAAAGAGCAGGTATCATATGATGGTACCTGTTTTTTATTGTTCAAAAATATTTATATCAAATGCTATTATATAAAAAACATATATTACATACTTTTAGTGTATTGTATAATCACATACTTATTTGACTACATTTACCATAAGAATTATAATTTAAAGTAAGTAATATGTTTAAGAGGCAATTTTTATGATAAGTATAGAAAAGCTTTCAATGTTTAATATAGATAAATTCAGAATACTTTATGAAACTTTAGAGGACTCATATTTATGTGATAAGGGTTTTTTTGATATTTATGATAAAGAATCATTTTTGGTAAAATTCATAATAAGAAAGCAAGTGAAATTATTTAAAGTAAATGATAAATATGTAGGTTATTTATGGCATGAATGTCCTGATGATAGTAGTAAGTGTTGCACTATTTATGGGATAAGCTTTAAAGATGATTTTATAGAGCATATAACCTCTAATTTTTTAGATCATTTATCATTTAAGGCGTTGAAATTTGATATTATCCAAAATACAAAAAATAAACTCATAATGAATAGATTAGGATTTAACATTCAATTTAAAAGTAATATTATGCATCTCGATATATTAAAACATTCTGAAATGCTTGAATTTAAATTCCCTGATAATCTTAAATTCAAACATTTTGTTAAAAATCAAGATGAAGGTTTAAGGTGTGAGGTTCAGAATAAGATATTTGGAGGAAAAAATCGTGTGCCATTAGCAATAAATGATATTTATGAAGAGGAAGAAGAAGAATATTTTATTGAAGATTTTAGCGTGTTTTTAAAAAATTCTGATGGTGATGTTTTAGGTTATGGTCAAATAATACTTTCAAGAAATAAGTATACAATTGTGAATTTTGGTATACTAGAACAATATAGAATGAGAGGTTATGGGGAAATACTTTTGAGATACCTTATTAATTTATGCAGACTAAATTCTATATCTCAGATTTTTATAAGAGTTGAAGAAGCAAATATTAAAGCTATTAATTTATATACCAAAGTTGGATTTGTTAAATGTAACTCTTGTGTTTCGTGGATCAAGTTATTTAAATAGAACTGCAAGATAAAAGGTTGACAGATATAATATTTTAAATAAAATATTATTAGAAATGTAAAGTGAGGTACATGATGTGGAAAGAGCAAGAATAGATGACGTAAAAGAAAATATAAAACACCTAACTAAAAAACAGCAGGAAAATGTTATGCTTATAGCAAAAACACATGGTGTAACTAAACGCTTCTTAGAAATCATTGATAAGAAAGATGAAGATGAATCAGTTATAGATATGATCCAAGTTTATATCGATGAAATGAAGCAAAAAAGTAATGAGAAAAAAGTTTATCATAATGTCGCAATAAGCTGATAACTGCATATTATATACTATACAAATGAATCACACATAATTAGTTTGACTTATTTATTTTATATATTTTTATATCCAAAAAACAATATCTATACTTTTGTTATTGTTTTTTTTTATTTAATTAATTATTGCAACTTAATCACACTTATTTTTTTATTTTTTAATTTCTTATATTGCATTTTTTCTATTTTTTTTTTTTTTCTTATTTTTTTTTTTTTTAATTTTTTTTTTACTTTTTTTTTTTTTTTTTCTTTTTT
>DPOH01000167.1:513-9378 GCA_003539755.1 Clostridium sp. | reverse complement strand
TTATTCTTCCTTCAAACTTTATCCCAGTATGAATTATACTTGTATAATTGCAAATTCTCTCTTCACAATCACAATCTACACAATATCCAAGTTCAGTACATGGAGTTTTATGATAAATTCTTTTTGCATTCATTGGTGCTATTTCTCTAATTCTCTTAAAAGCATCATCAAGATTTTCAACAATTTTGTTTACTCCTGCAACAATAATTACATTCTTAGCTCCAAATATCATTGGCGATATCCTATTACCAGTACAATCTGTATTTACTAATTCACCATTTTTAGTAATAGCATTTGTACTACTTAATAAATAATCAGCAGTTAAAGACTGGCGATGAATTTCTATTATATCTGGGTCGAAAGGTAAATCTTGATATCTATCAAAAAATTTATAATTACCATTTCTTAAAGTTTCCACAACATTCATTTCAGTTAATGTGGTCGATCCTCCAACAGCAACGCTGCTTCCTTCTTCTATCATATCGAACATTACTTTTTTAGCTTCTTCTAATGTTTCAACATATTGAGCTTTATAATGTTTTTTATTAAGGATTTCTACTATTTTTTTAGCCTTACAAAGATTATGCCATTTTACTACTTCTTCAGTAGATGCCAACTTTCCCATTTCATTTTCCTCACTTTATATTATTAATTTATAAAAATTTACTTCTTAATTATTAAACTCATAAATATTATAATATGGAATCCATATATAAAACTTTTTCCTCTAAAAGATCATTCTGCCACGCTTTATTAATATTTTAGATAGTAAGCATACATGCTAAATGCATGCATAACTTCACATTCAAGCTATCTTACAAGCCATATTATTTATCATTTAATTACTCTTCATAACCTTCAAATCAATGTGCACTTTAACAATAACTGCAAAAAAATATATCAATATTTTACTACACATTTTTTAAATAAAATATTCTTTGCACACGTTTTCTTTGAAAATACAAATTAAGTATACATCTTTTATCATCAAATTTCAATTAATTTTTTATATAATAAAGTTTCTATTCCACAACAGACTTTCACCGATTAGCACGTACCCATGCTGGACACAACAACTAAAGGCTCGCTAGATTCTATCTAACGAGCCTATTTAATATAAATTTACTATTTATTTTTCTAAAACTTCACCACTATTTGAAACATCAATTGTCTTATCTTTTATCTTTTCTCCATTAATAATTACATTCTTAAAAGTAAGCCCTTTGATATTTTGCAATACTGCATTACCTTTAACTCCTTCAAGAACTGCATCCTCAAGTAAAATATTTTCAATTGGTGCATTTTCGAATCCTTTTAAATAAAGAGCATTAGCTGCATCAATACTTCCACCTTTAACAGTTTTTAAGTTAGATAAAGTAATATTTCTAAGAATAGGATTATGAGTTCCTTTTGTTCCTTCTTCATAGAAGAAATCTGCATGAATAACTGCAACCTTAGATTTGTTTACAATACTATTTTTAACATAAATATTTTCAAGTTTTCCGCCTCTTTCAGCATTTGTCTTGAATCTTATTGGATAATCTAATTCTGTACTGTCAAAATAGTTATCATGAGCAAATATATCATTTACCCCACCTGAAATTTCACTTCCTATAGTAACTCCTCCATGACCATCTTCAAACTTATTATTTCTTATAATAATATTTTCTGATGGAACGCCAATATTTCTGCCTTCATTATTTCTTCCAGATTTAATAGCAATACAGTCATCACCTGTTGAAAAATGACAGTTTTCAATAATCATATCCTTACATGATTCAGGATCACATCCATCATTATTATAAAGATGGGTATCAACAGTTACATGGTCTACTTTTAAATTTTCACAAAGCACAGGATTTATTTCCCAAAATGGTGAATTTAAAATAGTTATATCTTTAATTAATATATTTTTAGACTTATATGGTTGAATAAATGGTGGTCTTATTGTAGATACTTTATCATCAAATATTCTCTTTGTTCTTACATCAGCATTTTCTTGTCCAAGATTAAATAATCTTTCTCTTTGGATTTGCTGATTTTCTTCATTAAAGTATCCAAACTTCCAAGGCATCCAGTTGAATTCATCTGCACATCCATCTAAAATTCCATTACCTGTAATTGCAATATTTTCTTCACCATAACAATAAATAAGTGGTGAGAAATTCATAAGTTCAATTCCTTCCCATCTTGAATAAACTACTGGGTAAAATTCATTAGTTTTATTTCTTACAAACTTAACAATTGCATTTTCTTCAATATGAAGTTCAACATTGCTTTTTAATGTAATAGCTCCAGTATAATAAACCTCAGGATTTTCTTTAGTTCCCCCTGAAATTATAACTCTACCTCCACCATTAGCATTTGCTTCATCAATTGCTTTTTGAATTGCATCTCCATAAAATTTAACTATTCTAGCGTTCTTAATTAATGACTTAGAATTGTATTCTTTATCAAATTTGATTTCATTTTTATTCCCCTTATAAAGTCCATCAGGATGAGTTAAATAAACTTCCTCAATTTCTTTTACTAAAGTTGAATACTTATTATCAGTTATTCTATATTCTGGTTTTCCTGAAAATACAGGCATATTTTCATTTACTTTTTTTTCTATTTGATTATATAATTCTTCATTCCATTCAAACACTTTACTCATTCTTAACACTCCAAACATTTAATAGATAATTTTATTTATGTAAAATATATTTATTTGCTAAAAATCAATATAAGCTGTATATAAAAAAGTAGTAGCCAAACCAAAGATTCGACTACTACATTTTTATTAACTAGTTATTACGCATTAGCTGTACTTCCATGATATCCAACATTATTGTTACCGAAACAGTGTTCATAATCATATCCAGTTAAATCTTCTATTGCTTTCTTAGCTTCTGGAGTAACTAATGATTTATCTCCACCTGCTTTAATTCTATTAACTTCATCAACTAATAATTTATGAGATTCTTTAGTTAATTTTAATCTTCTAGCACATAAGTAGCATAAGAATAATAATACCATTGGTACTGCAACTGTCATAATTGTTATAGTTGTAACGGCTGTAGGTGGTTGAACAGGTTGACCTTTAACAAATCCAGCTGCTTCTAAGATAACACCAAGCAAGAATGATTCAGAAGCAGATGCAACTTTTGATAATAAACCATTAGTTCCAGTAAAGATACCTTCTCTTCTTTGTAATGTAACAGCTTCATCAATATCAGCCATAAATGGTAACTGGAATACAGGAATATAGTCTAAAGCAGCTCTTCCCATAAAGTTTAATACAGCAACTACAACTAACATTGGAACTAACATTGAAGATCCTTTAAATCCAGTTAAACCAATATATCCTAAACAAGTTATACATACTACTGCAGCACCATAATTGAATGCTTTTGGTCCACCAAATTTATAACATAAAGCAATTGTAATTGTAACAGCAACTATCGCAATAAGTTGTGAAGCACCTGTTATATACCCTGCTTCAACAGCTGATAAGCTTAAGCAATAAACAACGAAGTATGTAAATACACCTGAAGCAAGGTTCTTATAAATTCCTATAAGTAACATCATTCCAGCATGTAATCTGAATGATTTAATTTGCATAGCTGAAGGAATATCTGCAAGAAGCTTCTTCATAGTTTCACCAAAGCTCTTAGTTTCAACCATATGAATATCTTTAGGGTCTCTTTCAAATGTAAAGAAGTAGAATACAATTAGAGATACAGCCATCATTACAGCATAAGTAACACCAGCATAGAAATAAGCTTGTGGATTATCTTTACCCATTCTTGCAACGAAGAATGCTGGGAAAGCTGTTCCAATAGCACTTGAGAATTGTCCAAAGTATTGTTTAGCAGAAACTAATTTAGTTTTATCTGCAGCAGTTGTAGCCATTTCTGCAGGTAATGTTGTACCAGTAACTAGAACTAAAGTAAATGTTGATTCCCAAATTAAATTCATTACAAAATAGAATCCATATGAATGACCAGTTGTCCAAAGTATTGGGAATACAATTAAACATAAAGGAATTCCTATTAAAGTAAACGATCTTCTTCTACCAAATCTTCTACCCATTGCAGTTTTACCAAAATTATCACTTATTGATCCAACTAATGGATTCATGACAGCATCCATTAATCTTGTAATTGTGAATATCATACCTGCTTTAGCTGGGCCGATATTACAAAAACTAGTATAGAAAAACATTAAGAATGCAGAAATAATTGCTTGAGATCCACTACCTAAAAAGTTAATACATGCATAACCAATCATGTTCATAAACGTTATTTTTTTCTTCATTTTTTTCCCCCCAAATTGCATCTATAATGCAAATATATGATTTTTATTTTTAAACTTAAATTCAAACTTTGACATCATTAATAATAAAGCCTTATAAATCCTTATAAATTTTAAATTTAAAAACACTTCCGAAACTTTAATTTAAATTTAACAAACTTTTTTAAAAAGCTTTTATAGATATGCTATTTGTTCACTCTTAATTTCAATTATTTTTTCATCAACACTAAGCCAAACAGATTGAATTGATGGATTATATACAAAAACTTGTATCAATAGAAAATCTTAAACTATCGCATGCCCTCATATAATCTACTATCTCTATATTAGCTGCATACCAAATATTATCTCTATGACCTATTTTCGTACAAAATTCCTGTATATAATCCCAATTATTATCTCTAACAAATTCATAGCTATAACCCCATACATAAAACATGTACATATATTGCTTTTTATTTAAAGCAGTATATTTATTAGCTAATTCATTGTGATCGATTTCAACTAATCATAATAATGATTTATTAATAACCACATTCATCAGCAACTATAATTATCTTTATTCTTCCTTCAAACTTTATTCCAGTATGAATAATGCTTGTATAGTTACACATTCTCTTTTTGCAATCGCAATCTACACAATACCCAAGTTCAGTACATGGAGTTTCATGATAAATTCTTTTTGCATTCATTGGTGCTATTTCTCTAATTCTTTTGAATGCATCATCAAGAGTTTCAACAACTTTATTTACTCCAGCTACAATAATTACATTCTTAGCTCCAAATATCATTGGTGCTATTCTATTACCAGTACAATCAGTATTAACTAGTTCACCATTTTTAGTAATAGCATTTGTACTACTTAGTAAATAGTCAGCAGTTAAAGACTGACGATGAATTTCTATTATATCTGGATCAAATGGTAGATCTTGATATCTATCAAAGAATTTATAATTTCCATTTCTTAATGTTTCCACAACTTTCATCTCTGTAAGAGTTGTAGATCCACCAACAGCAACGCTGCTCCCTTCTTCAATCATGTCAAACATTACTTTTTTAGCTTCTTCTAATGTTTCAACGTATTGAGCTTTATAATGTTTTTTATTAAGTATTTTTACTATTTCCTTAGCTTTGCAAAGGTTATGCCATTTAACTACTTCTTCAGTAGATGCTAATTTTCCCATTCAAATTTCCTCTCTTCACACAACACAATTCTTTATGTTTATATTAAAGTAAGTTAGCTTCGCATGCAGCTAATATGAATGGTCCAAGTCCCTTAGGTTCGTTACATACGATTGGTTCACTGATATAGTAAGCAAATGAACCATCTCTCTTACCATGGCAGTTATCTTTTCCGCCAAGACCAGCAACGAAACAGATTTTATTTAAGTTAATTAATCCAAGTGGAGTTTCTAATATAAACTCATCAATTAAACCTTTATATGATTTTTTAGCAAATTCTCTTAATTCTTCAGGTAAGTAACCAAGTCTTACACCTTTAAATAATGCATAAGCAATCATAGATGATCCTGATGCTTCTAAATAGTTACCTTTTCTATCACCGCAGTCAAGAACTTGATACCACACGTGTGCATCTTTATCAGCAACTTTAATTAATGCATTTATTGTATCGTTAAATATTTGAAGAATCTCTGCTCTATATTTATTATCTTCTGGTAATTGTTCTAATGTATCTACAAGAGCCATTACGAACCATCCCATTGATCTTGACCAGAAGTGTTTAGATAAACCAGTTTTTTTATCTGCCCATGGTTGTTCTCTAGCATCATCATAAGCATGATATAATAATCCTGTTTTTTCATCTATTGTATGCTTTCTAGCAATAATAAATTGTTTTGCTATATCATCAAATTCTGAAACATCTCCGAATTCGTTTACATACTTAGCATAAAACGTTGCTCCCATATACAATCCATCTAACCAAATTTGTTCTGGATATATTTCTTTGTGCCAAAATACTCCTTCTTTAGTTCTTGGATGGTGAGCTATTTGACTTCTTAATAATTCTAAAGCCTTCTTATATTTTTCTTCGTGAGTTTCTTGATAAATTGTTAATAGTATCTTACCATTATTTAGGTGATCGATATTGTATTCATCAACTCTATATCCTCTTATAGTTCCATCTTCTTGTACAAAAGTATCCATACAAGCTTTAATGTAATCAAAATACTTTTGGTCTTTAGTTTGTTTCCAAACTTCAGCAATACCATCAAGAGTTAGGCCAAATTCATAAGCCCAATAACTAGTTAAGTCAGTGTTTCTTGCGATAACAGAATCTGCCATCCACTTTGCATAATCTTTCATTTTTACTCCTCCAAATCATCCATTTATAAAGTTTTATTAATATATTTAAAATGAAGATTACATGCCAAGCGCATGTATCCTCAATATTTAAGCTATCTTACAAGCCATCCTTCATCAACTGCTAATATATGACCGTTAACATAATCTGAAGCCTTGCTTGCTAAAAATACTACTGCTCCCATTAAGTCAAATGGTTCTGCCCATCTTCCAGCAGGGATTCTATCCAATATTTCTGCATTTCTCTTTTTATCTGCTCTTATAGGTGCAGTATTTACTGTTTTTATATAACCTGGTGCTATTGCATTAACCTGTATATTATTGCAAGCTAATTCATTTGCAAAAGCTTTAGTAAGTCCTGCAACACCATGCTTACTTGCCGTATATGGCGGAACGAATTTTCCACTTTGGAAAGATAACACTGATGCAATGTTAATTATTTTCCCATGGCCTTGTTTAATCATTACTTTCTTTTTCAATAAGCTCTCTTGCCTCGTCCCAGTTCTTACCGTGAGTTGGAATAACTAAATCAGCTCCCGCTTTTGCTAACGCAACTGCACAAGCCTGTATTTCCACCTGTAACTATAGCCACGCTATTTTTTAGTGAAAAGGACTCCATTGAAAAGGTATCTAAATTATTTATTATTTAATTCCTCTTCCTAACTTGCAAAGTATTGTATACGTAAACATTAACTCAAAAAATATATCAACATTTTTCTATACATTTTTACAACAAAACACTCTTTGCACACGTTTTCCTTAAGAGTTTAATATAAGTATACATCGCTTATTATCAAAGTTCAAGTGTTTTTTTTTAAAAAATGCACACGTTTTCTAATATTTTTTTACTATATTATTAAATATTTTTCTTTACCTGAGTTATTATTTCATTATCTAATTTCCTCACTATATACAATTAATCCATTAATGTAGTAATTAAATAAATTGTTTTGATATGGAATAAAATTTCGAATTTTTCAGAGAATATTTATCTTCTTAATCATTCTAATGCTTTTGTATTTTTCTCAACAAGCCTCTCGATAAATTGTTAAGAAGAGTTTACCGTTATTTAAATGGTTAAACCAATATTTCTCATAATAATAGAACATATCATATACTCTGAATAATCTCGCATTTTTACTCTAAAAGATCATTCTATATCACTTTATTAATATATTTTAGCTGGAAGTATACATGCTAAATGCATGCATAACTTCACATTCAAGCTATCTTACAAGCCATCCTCCATCAACTGCTAATATATGACCGTTAACATAATCTGAAGCTTTGCTTGCTAAAAATACTACTGCTCCCATTAAGTCAAATGGTTCTGCCCATCTTCCAGCAGGAATTCTATCCAATATTTCTGCATTTCTCTTTTTATCTGCTCTTATAGGTGCAGTATTTACTGTTTTTACATAACCTGGTGCTATAGCATTAACTTGTATATTATTGCAAGCTAATTCATTTGCAAAAGCTTTAGTAAGTCCTGCAACACCATGTTTACTAGCTGTGTATGGTGGAACAAATTTTCCTCCTTGGAATGATAACATTGATGCAATATTAATTATTTTTCCATGACCTTGCTTAGCCATTACGTTTGCTACATTTTGACTTAAAAAATACAAAGCATTAAGATTAATATCCATTACTGCATTCCAATCTTCTTCACTATATTCTAAAAGTGGAGCTCTTCTGATTGTACCGGCATTATTAACCAATATATCAATTTTTCCATATACCTCCATAGCTATTTTTACTATATTTTCTCTATCTTCTTTCTTAGTCAAATCTCCTTGAATGAAAGTAACTTGTCGTCCTTCCTTTTCAATAAGCTTTCTCGTATTATCCCAGTCCCTACCGTGAGTTGGAATAACTAGATTAGCCCCAGCTTTTGCTAACGCAACTGCACAAGCCTGTCCTAAGCCTGTATTTCCACCTGTAACTATAGCTAATTTATCTTTTAATGAAAAGAACTCCATAGAAAATCCTTCTAAACCATTCATCATTAAATCCTTTCTCCTAACTTTACAAGTTATGGTATACATCTACAATATTGTTATTATTTAATTTTATTCAAGATTACTTTTGATTTTTTCTATTATTTCATTGTATTCGCTATCTGATAAGTATGTTTTTTGAGGATTCATATTAAACATTTGTTTCCATTCTGGTCCACCTTCATATTTAGGTACTACATGAAAGTGTAGATGCTTCATATTATCTGCAAATGCTCCATAATTAATT
>DPOH01000167.1:0-368 GCA_003539755.1 Clostridium sp. | reverse complement strand
TATCTGGATTAAACGCTTTTCTTATTGCTCTTGCAGTTTTAGCGATATCGTTTGCATATAAAGCTGCTTCTTCTTCTGTTAAATCTGCTAATTCACTTCTATGTTCCTTAAAGACCACATTACATCTTCCCTTATAAGTTTGCTCTTTAAATAAGTATAGAGTTGCTACTTTAAGGTCACAAATTTTTATCATTAAATTGTCTAATTCTTCGCTTTTTGAACAATAAAAGCAATTTTCATCAAAATTCATTTTTTTATTCTCCTTTTAATTATATATTTTAAAAATTAAATACCCATATATGTAGTTATTAGTTAACATATTATGGTGTACTTAAGTTTTAAAACAAATATATTTATTGCTTCAATAT
>DPOH01000108.1 GCA_003539755.1 Clostridium sp. | reverse complement strand
TGATATTGCTTGAGCCTCCTATACTATTATCTTGGGAATCTGTTATAAAAACTGAGTAAATCATATTAACATAAATAGTATTATACCTTGACTCCCTAGAAAACTCTTTCAATGAAAAATTCACATTGACGGGCTTTACATATTCAGGATTATTAACTGCATAAGTATTAAAGACGTTTATCTTTTTAAATACATCTTCTGACATATGTTTTGATAGTTCATCAGAATAACCATCTTCAGTAACAAAGGCCTCTTCAACAACATTAGAAATATCTATATTACTAGTATTGTTGGTATTGCTACAGCCATTAAATATATTTACAACCATAACAGCTGCTAATATAAATATATATTTCGCATACAGCTTATTTACAGAAACCATTGAACCACTTCCTTATATAAAGTAACTTTAAATAAATACAGAAATTTCAGCTGAATTATAATTCTAAGTTCTAATTTAATTTTAACTAATCTCATTATAATTTACAATATTTGTATAAAACTAAAAAATATTAATATTTAATTCAAAAAAGAAAAATATAATTTCGAAAGAATATCAGTCTGATGCTCTCAAATCTATATACAAAAATATTTTATGAAAATTTAAGATTGACCTCTTTAATTTAATGTTATAATTACAAAAAGTGGTATATAAGATATAAACTAAATAATAAGGGGGGATAAAATTAATGAACCTTACAAAAAATTCAAATGATAATGATGTTATGAAGTCTGAAAATAGACGTTATTCAAGAAATATAAAAATTGCTCTTATTATTGCATCAAGTATTATAGCAATTTTACTTTCGTTTATAATTTTTGTGTGGTTATGTATAACAGGAGGATTTCCTACTAAAACATCTAATATAAATGATTACGGAAAGTTCAAAGATTTTAAGGGATATAGCAATCTGTATATTTTTCCAAAGGAGATACCAGACTCTGCACACATAGACTCATACTATTATTACTATAGAGATACTATGTTTGATCCAACCTGCCAGATTTATCTAGAGTATTCACTTTCAAAAGAAGATTTTGATGCTGAGGTATCAAGGCTTTCAAATATTTCTCAAACCTTCAAAAATGAACACTTTAAAAACGCTGAAAATACTATTGTATATGATACAACAAACTTTAATTATCCAGCTTATGTAACAATATTTAATGATAATTATTGCTATGAATATGCATTAATAGATGAAGAAAATTCTAAAATTATCTGTGTATTTACTCAATTCATCCTTAAGCCTGAGGATATAAAGTTTGATAAAAAATATTTACCTATAGATTTTAACAATGGTAAAAGTTTTAGTATGTATTACACTAATGGATATTTTGAACGTGATGAGAGATAAATCAAAAAAGACAACTAACTTTTTAATTAAAATTAGTTGTCTATAACCAAGATTAGTTTACTTATATAAAATAATATTACTAATAATCAGCCAGCCTATTATTATGAAAATAAAATGTAGCTTTAATTCCTTTATAATATATATACCAAAGCATTGCACAAATTAATAAAGGAGCTTTCCCATCAATGGCTAGTAATTCCTTTAACATAAAAATTGAGAATATAAATAATACTATTGCACATACTCTACTTCTATATCTATATACTCCAAAAGCTAATCCATTGAATATTGCCAACATAACTACTATTGGAATAATTTCATAAATAAACATATCAGCTTCAAAGGATCTTATTGGTAATATAACAGAAAACATAAAATAAAGCACAGTGATTCCTATACTTGAATTCCTTATTTGTTTAATGACTCTAACCGCTTCTTCTTCATTCATCTTGCCAATCCCCCACAAATAGTTGTTTTTATTAATATAGCCCTTATTTTTATTCATGTAGTATATGATAAAATTGTATTTTTTACTATTTTGAACTTAATATATCATATATGTTTTTATATAACAAGATATTTCAGAATAGCAATATGAATAAACTAACTGCTGAATATAAACGAGTATATAAAAATCACTTTTCCATTTTTACTTCTGTACTGTAATTACTGGTGTACCATCTTACTAAAATACCTAGTATAACTTCAATTTAACATGTTAAAACTTTATACTTCCCTATACATATGTATATAAAAAAATTTCATACATAGCTGTTTTCAAAAGATGTTGTTTTGTATATTATTCATATTTTGTGTCAATGCTCCAAATTAGAGGTGATTTAATTGATACAAAATGATATTGATTATAAAAACTTAGAAGATCTTATGCCCCAATTACTAAAAATTGATTTATACAAAGACAAGAAATTTGAATGCTGTCCACACTGCCAAAATACTAAGTTTATTAAACATGGCAAATACAAAGGAATTCAAAGATATAAGTGTAGTAAGTGCAATCGAACTTTTTCAAATACAACAAATTCTCTATGGTATTACTCAAAAAAGGACTCTAATATCTGGGTTAAATACATAGAGTTATTCTTACAAAGAAAAACATTGAGGGAATGTGCTGCTGAATTAAAAATTAATTTATCAACAGCTTTTTACTGGCGCCATAAAATATTAAATATTCTAAAATCAGCCCCTATTTAATTTCACAAAATTCACAACCAACACTTTTTCAAAACAGATATGTATACTATTTTTTATAATAATATATTTCATGAGTAGGCCTATCTAAAATTAAAAAAGTGACTGCGCCACGCGCCCTTCGGGAATGTAACTTCTAAAGTTTTATCTGACTAAAAGCATTGATATAACTTAAGTCTAGCATTTAAAAAATCTATAATTTCCTGTGCTATAAAAAATAGACTGCCAAAAAACAACAGCCTATTATTTGAATATATATTTAATATTTAATTAAATTTTCAATATTCTTTTTAAATTACATATTAAATATATAAATCATTTTCTATTATATTTCGTAAGTAACAGGTTTTCCTGTGAAAGAATAAAGCGTTGCAGTAGCATGCTTAAAGCTTAATACAGCCATTAAGTTATCATCTACATTATACATATTTGATAAAGACTCATTTGCTTCAATCATAGCAACTCTTGCTTCTCTACGTTCATCTAATTCAACTTCACCTGCAATACGCATCCATTTATCTTTATTCATGCAGCAGATTTCAACCTTTGGATTTTTCATCATTTGATTATATACATCTTTTTTATTGTTTGTTACTATATAAAGTTTTCCTTCATATTCACATACAGCACCAAATGGACGTACACGTGGTTGATCTCCTTCAGTTGTTGCAAGATAGAATGTTCCACATTCACTTAAGAATTCTAATATTTCTTTCATTAATAACATCTCCTTCAATAAAAAAATTGTTTAATTTTTAGTACTGTGTTATTATCTCTTATAGGGATACAAAAAACAAGTACGATATTTTATGATACTGGTATCAGAAAGGATACTTACTAATATGAAAAAAGATTTATTTGGTATATGTCCATACGTAACTTCACAAAAAGTTTTAACTGGTAAATGGTCTCTGTATATATTATACGTTCTTTCAAAAGGACCTATCCGCTTCAATGAATTACAAAGACAAATGCCTGAAGAAATTACTCATACCACATTATCAAGACAGTTAAAAACTTTAGAGCAAGAAAAATTAATTATACGTCAGGAATATAATCAGATTCCACCTAAAGTAGAATACAAACTTAGTGAAATAGGAGAAAAGTTTGAAAATGTCTTAGTTGAACTTGGTAAATGGGGAGATGAATACATTGCATTTATCAAGGAAAATTAATAAAATAATATTTTTTATTACATGTTGCATTTGAATAAAACAGTTATATTTCAGTTTGAACTAAAATTAACAAAAACTAACATCAACAAAATAAAGTTGATGTTAGTTTTTCCATTATATTAAATTAATATAAATTATCTTGATAAATATCCAATATATTCACTTGTATGAAGAAGATTATTGGCATTTTCTATTCTTTCCTTTGTAGGAGGCTGTACATCCTTTAAAGGATATTCTTTACCGAGTTCTTCCCATTTAAATGTTCCAAGTGTGTGATATGGAAGTACTTCTACACGATCTACATTGTTTAGAGTTTTTATAAATTTATCAAGTTCTATTAGATTTTCATCATTATCGCTTCCACCTGGGACTAGTACATGACGAATCCACATAGGCTTATTGATTTCTGATAAATATTGTGCCATATCAAGAATATTTGAATTACTCCATCCAGTAAGTATTTTATGCTTTTCTTCATTTATCTGCTTTATATCAAGCATTACAAGATCAGTTACCTTCATGAGTTCATTAAATTTACTAAAGAAAGGTTCTTCTCTTGTAAATGGATTTCCTGAAGTATCAAGTGTAGTATGAATACCTTTGGCTTTAGCTTTTGTAAAGAATTCTATTAAGAAATCTATTTGAAGAAGAGGCTCACCACCACTTACGGTGATTCCGCCTCCCTTTTTCCAGTAAGTCTTGTATCTTAAGGCTTGAGCTAATAACTCATCAGCAGTTTTTAGCTGACCATCTTTCATTTCCCAAGTGTCCGGATTATGGCAGAACTGACATCTCATATGACAGCCCTTTAAGAAAACTATAAAGCGGACTCCTGGTCCATCAACAGATCCAAAACTCTCTATTGAATGAACTCTTCCAATTACTTTATCAGAATTAGATTCTTTCATGACAAGTTCTTGAGATAACATCTAATTGTTGTTCTCTTGTTAAGTCGATGAATTTAACTGCGTAACCTGATACACGGATAGTGAAGTTAGCATATTCTTCTTTTTCTGGATGTTCCATAGCATCTTTTAATTTTTCGATACCAAATACATTTACATTTAAGTGGTGTGGTCCTTGTTCAAAGTATCCATCTAAAACTTGAACTAACTTGTCCACTTGTTCTTCTTTATTGTGTCCTAAAGCTGATGGGTTGATTGTTTGTGTATTAGAAATACCATCTAATGCCCATTCGTATGGTAACTTAGCTACAGAGTTTAATGAAGCAAGTAATCCGTTTTGTTCTGCTCCGTAAGATGGGCTTGCTCCTGGTGAAAGTGGAGTCCAAGCTCTTCTTCCATCTGGCATGTTACCAGTGTACTTACCATATACTACGTTTGAAGTGATAGTAAGGATTGATGTAGTTGGTTCAGAATTTCTGTATGTGTGTCTCTTCTTAATCTTTTCAAGGAATGAGTTAAGAACATATACACCAATTTCATCTGCTCTATCATCATCGTTTCCGTATTTAGGGAAATCCCCTTCGATTTCGTAGTCTACTACTAGACCATTTTCATCTCTGATAGTCTTAACTTTAGCATATTTGATTGCTGAAAGTGAATCTATTACGTGAGAGAATCCAGCTATACCAGTAGCAAATGTTCTTCTTACATCTGTATCGATAAGAGCCATTTCTGCTGCTTCATAGTAGTATTTATCGTGCATGTATTGGATTAAGTTTAATACATTTACGTAAAGACCAGCTAACCAGTCACTCATTTGTTCATATTTAGCGATTACTTCATCGTAGTTTAAATATTCTGAAGTAATTCCTTTGTATTCAGGTCCTACTTGCTTACCTGATTTTTCATCTACCCCACCATTGATAGCGTATAATAAACATTTAGCAAGGTTTGCTCTAGCTCCAAAGAATTGCATTTCCTTACCAGTTTGTGTTGCAGATACACAGCAGCAGATTGAATAGTCATCTCCCCATACTGGTTTCATAACATCATCATTTTCGTATTGGATTGAGCTTGTATCTACTGAAATCTTAGCAGCATACTTCTTGAAGTTTTCTGGAAGTGCTGAAGAATAGAATACAGTTAAGTTTGGTTCTGGTGATGGTCCCATGTTTTCTAATGTGTGTAAGAAACGGTAGTCGTTCTTAGTTACCATGTGACGTCCGTCAACACCAATACCACCTAATCCGATAGTAACCCATGATGGATCTCCTGAGAATAATTCATTGTAAGAAGTAATTCTTGCGAATTTAACCATTCTGCATTTGATTGTTAAATGGTCGATTAATTCTTGAGCTTCTGCTTCAGTGATAACTCCGTTTTCTAAATCTCTTTGCATATATATATCAAGGAATGTAGATACACGTCCAATTGACATAGCTGCACCATTTTGAGTCTTGATTGCAGCAAGATATCCAAAGTATAACCATTGAACAGCTTCTTTAGCATTTTTAGCTGGCTCTGATATGTCGTATCCATAGCTTTCAGCCATTTTCTTCATAGCTTTAAGAGCTTTTACTTGTTCTGCAAGTTCTTCTCTTAGACGGATAACATCCTCTGTCATAGTTCCGTCACCACAGTTAGCTTTATCATTTTCCTTTGCTTCTATAAGGTAATCTACACCATAAAGAGCAATTCTTCTGTAGTCACCTACTATACGTCCACGTCCATAAGTATCTGGAAGACCTGTGATGATGTGGCTGCTACGAGCTGCTCTCATTTCAGGTGTGTAAGCATCGAATACTGCTTGGTTGTGTGTTTTGTGGTATTCAGTAAATATTTTGTGTAATTCTGGATTTGGTGTATATCCATAGTTTTCACAAGATTGTTCAGCCATCTTTATACCACCGTATGGCATGAATGCTCTCTTAAGAGGCTTGTCCGTTTGAAGACCTACAACTTGTTCAAGATCTTTTAATTCTTCATCAATATACCCAGGGCCATAAGCAGTAAGACCAGAAACAACTTCTGTTTCCATGTCAAGTACTCCGCCTTTAGCTCTTTCTTCTTTTTGTAATTCTTGTAATCTACCCCAAAGCTTGTTTGTAGCATCTGTTGGATCAGCAAGGAAGCTTTCATCACCATCATATGGTTTATAGTTCTTTTGGATGAAGTCTCTTACATTGATCTCTTCTTTCCATAGTCTACCTTCAAAGCCAGACCATTGTTCTTTTTCTAACATTTTAATTCCTCCTTGTATACTATGTATAATTACATACATGTATTTTTACAATTTATATTATTAAATTGGGTATAAGCTAAATTTAATTTTTTGATCAATATAGTATTAAATATTTATTAACTCCAAATATTTTCCATATTAGATTATTGTAGAATTACTTTTTAATTAATCATTTAAAATCATATATTTTATGCAGCAAGATAATTATTCATATGACAGCAAAATAATTATTCATGCTAAGTAAATTTTTATAATCTACATAATATGTTTTATGAAATGCTGCATTCATATCTTATTAAAAACAACAACTATTGAACTCACAAAAATATACTAACGAATTTAATTACAGACTACAGAACACATAATAATTAGCATTAAAAAGTCACTTAAAAAGAGACGCGATGAGTGAACTTATTTTATAATCTAAATT
>DPOH01000253.1 GCA_003539755.1 Clostridium sp. | reverse complement strand
CTTTAGAATAATGTCAATGGAGTATGTAAGATTATATGAAGGTGCAGAAGAACTGTTAATAAAACTAAAGGAAAACAATAAGAAAATATATCTGCTGTCAAATGCTCAGAGAATTTTTACAATTTATGAAATGAGAGCTTTAGGAATAGAAAAATATTTTGATGATATATTTATATCTTCAGATAATTTTACTTGTAAGCCTGATAGTAAATTTTATATGAATTTAATTAAAAAGCATAATCTAGATTTGAAGGAATCAATTATGATTGGGAATGATTTGATTTCTGATATTAAGGGAGCTCAGGAATGTGGAATTGATACATTATATATAAAATCAAATTTATCACCTGAAATAGAAGAAAATATTAAACCTTCTTTTAAAATACTAGATGGGGATGTTAATAAGATTTCTTAAATGATGTTAAGAGAGTAATATAAGTCATTATTATTTATGTAAGTATAATTTTATTAGGTCTTAGACATTTATTTATATATAAAGTGTGAAGAAGCTGAACAATTTTAAGGTGGCGAAGTAATGAAAGAAAAGAGTAAAGGAAAAGTAATATTGTATTTAATGAGGCATGGTGAAACTATAATAAATAGAGCACATAGGACACAAGGATGGTGCGATGGAATATTAACACGTAAAGGTATTGAAGCAGCAATAAATGTAGGGCGTGGATTAAGTTGTATTGATTTTAAATCAATATATAGCAGTGATCTTGGACGAGCTATAAAGACTGCCAATATAGTTATTAAAGAAAATAAGTTTAATAATAAATTAAAGTTAAAAGAAATTGAAGGCCTTAGAGAAGTTTATTTCGGAAAGTATGAAGGTGAGTATGAAAGTGTTATGCTTAATGATATGTTAAGTTACCTTAATGTGAAAAGCATTGAAGAAGCAGCAGAAAAGTATGAATTTCAAAAAGCATACTGCGATAGTGTAGCTGCTCTTGATGAAACAAATGAAGCTGAGGATTATAATACTGCCTTAAGCAGAGTTATGAAAAGTTTAAATGACATATGCATAGAAAATGAAGAGGATAATGATGTTAATGTTCTTTTAGTGGTTCATGGAGGCATGCTTAGACTGATTATTGATAAAATTGATAAAAGCTATGATTTAAGGAATATTAGTAATACAAGTATATCTAAAGTTGTATATGATAACGGTAATTATTCTGTAATAAGTGTAAATGACTTGTCGTATAGTAAAAATAATGAAAACTTAATTAAATAATAGAGTAGCATATTTTGAAAGATTATAGTGATTATTATTTTATATATAAATATAATTGATATGTGTAAAAGGAGTAGAATATGGAGAAAACAATAAAAACATATAGTATAAATGAATTACAACAATTAAAAATATATGGTAGAACAGATAAAACCTTAGGATTTTTGGCATTGTTTTGGACAGGAAGTGGTTTTGAAGCAAATGTAAGAGCAAGTGAACTATGGATGGAAGTTGAAGTGGACTATGATGTATTTGAACAATGGATTAGTATTGAAATTAATGGTGAACTTATAAGTAGGAGGATGCTTACAAAGGGAAGATATGATATATGTTTGTTTAGAGGAATGAATAATGAAGTAGTTAAAAATATACGCATATATAAAGATGTACAGCCAATGCCTTCAGATAATAAAAATACACTAATAATACATAGCTTAAAAACAGATGGTGAATTTGCAAAAGTACAAGACAAATCTATGAAAATAGAGTTTATAGGAGATAGCATAACATCTGGAGAAGGAAGCATAGGAGCAAAAAAAGAAGAGGATTGGATTTCTATGTTATTTACATCTAATAATAATTATGCTGTAATGACAGCTAAAGAACTTAATGCTGATTTTAGAATACTATCTCAAAGTGGTTGGGGAATATTTTGTTCATGGGATAATAACCCATATTGTGCTATTCCAAAGTATTATGAAAAAATATGTGGTGTAATAAACGGAACTAGAAATGAAGAATTAGGAGCATTTAAGGAAAATGATTTTAATTCATGGCAGCCGGATATTATTGTTGTTAATTTGGGGACAAATGATGGGGGAGCATTTTATAATCAAGAATTTATAGATAAGAAAACAGGAAAATCATTTAAAATGCATATAGATACTGATGGAAAGTATAATAAAAACGATATTGGGAAATTTAAAAATGCAGTTATAAGTTTTTTAATTAAACTTAGAAAATATAATAAAAACTCAAAAATAATTTGGGCATATGGAATGCTTGGAACATCAATGATGGAGTATATTAGTGATTCTATCAAAGAGTATAAAGAAGAATTTGATGATGATGAAGTTTGGATAATACAACTTCCAGATACAACGGAGGCAACTATTGGGGCTAGGATGCATCCAGGAGTATTAAATCATATTATTGCCTCAAAAAAGCTTATAAGCGTTATAAGTGAAATAATATAATTTAAATTTTAAATATAAGAAATTTTGATATGATAATATATTTTACGTATTAAAAAAATATGATATAATACAGAAGATTGTAAGATTTATCGATATATAATGTAAAATCTTGCGGTTTATTTAAATTTGATTTACATGCTTAGGTAAATCAAAAATACAATATTATATCAAGGGAGGAATTCCCTGTGTTGATGGGAGAATGAACATGACATTTGACGATTTTTCAATGCTATTTCAATTTATAGGCGGATTAGGAATGTTCCTATATGGAATGCAGATGATGGCGACTGGTCTTCAGAAGACAGCTGGAGACAAGATGAAACATTTACTTGGTGTTCTCACAAATAATAGATTTATGGGAATAATTGTTGGTGCTCTTATTACAGCCATAATTCAAAGCTCTGGGGCTACAACAGTTATGGTAATAGGTTTTGTAAATGCTGGTCTTATGAATTTATTCCAAACAGTTGGAGTAATCATGGGTGCAAATATTGGAACTACAATTACAGCATGGATTGTATCAGTAGGACAGATTGGTGATGCAGTTACAATAATGAAGCCAAGTTTTTATGCACCACTTATGATTGGGATAGGCGCTCTTTTTGTAATGTTTTCTAAGAAAGAAAAAAGACAAAACATAGGATCGATATTAATAGCACTTGGCCTTTTATTTGTTGGTTTAGATTGGATGTCTGGATCTATTAAACCTTATACAGATGCACCAATATTCTCAAAAGCATTTGCATTATTAGGTGGAAACCCTATATTAGGTATTTTAGCTGGTGCAGTAGTTACTGCAATTATGCAAAGTTCATCAGCTTCAGTTGGGGTATTACAAACTCTTGCTATGAATGGTGTGGTTACAGCGAATGCAGCAGTTTATATATGTCTTGGATCTAATATCGGATCATGTTATACAGCATTACTTTCAAGTATAGGTGCGTCTAAGAACTCAAAAAGAACAGCTGTTATTAATTTACTATTTAACATTTTTGGAGTTATTATTTTTGGAACAATAGGATTCATAATATTTAAGGTTAATACAGCGCTTGCAGCATCATCTATTGATAGTGTTAAAATTTCTTTATTCCACACAGTATTCAATGTAGTCAATACAATAATTATGTTCCCAATAGCTAATTTATTAGTTAAGGTTTCGTGTATGATTGTAAAAGATAAAGATGAAGATAAAGAACTTACTAATGGTGATGGAATAGAAATGCATCATTTAGATGATAGAATTATGAAGACTCCATCTTTTGCAATAGAAGCTGCATTAAAAGAAATTAATGAAATGGGAAGATTAGCACTTGAAAATGTTGAACTTTCAGTAAAGTCAGCTATGTTCTTAAAAGAGGAAGATATAAAACTTGCTTATGAGAATGAAGAGAATATTAATGAATTCGAAAAGACAATTACTAAGTATCTTGTAAAAATCAATAATTTAAGTTTAAATGACACACAACATAAAACAGTTAAAAACTTATTATATACAATTAATGATTTAGAACGAATAGGTGATCATGCTAAAAACATTGCTGAATTTGCAGACAAATTAAAGAAGGATAATCTTGTATTCTCTAATGATGTAATAGAAGAGCTTAATAGAATGAAAGATCATGTTGTTATGTCTTTAGAATTAGCTATAAAGATGAGAGAAGCTGGCAATGGAGATCAAATAAAGAAAGTTTACAAATACGAAGATGATGTTGACAGAATTGAAATTGATATTCGTGAAAGATATATTTCTAGACTGCTTGAAAAAGAATCTAATGTTGAAACTGGAGTACTATTCATAGATATAATAAGTAATCTAGAAAGAATTTCAGATCATGCATTAAATATTGCTCAATACGTTGAGGAAGAAAATAAATAGAATATTATTCGATAAGGATCTATTAGAGAAAGTAGATTCTTATTTTTTTGTGAAATAATATTACTTGTTATAAGGAGATTATAGTTGAGTGTAAAAATAAATTATGGATATAATACAATATATATTGAATAAATTATTAATTATCAGAACAAACTTTTACTTAAATTTGGACTAAAAATCAAATTGTGCTAAAATATTTGCGAGGTGAAAAAAATGTTGAATATGACTAATGCGCTGTTATGGCTTTTACAAGGAACTTCTGGAG
>DPOH01000240.1 GCA_003539755.1 Clostridium sp. | reverse complement strand
CCATCTGCATTCAAAATTTTCTTTTGATGCTGTACAAACTATTGAAGAAGCTGTGCTAAGTGCAATAAAATCTAATATAAATGAAATATGCATCACAGAACATATAAGCTTCGATCCAAATGATTCAAGTTATAATTATTTTGATTTTAATGATTACAGCAATACAATACAGTCTTTATCCGAAAAATATAAGGATAAAATCAAAATTAAAACTGGACTTGAAGTCGGTGAATATCATCTTTACAAGGATGATTTCAATAAATATTACAAAGAACACAATTTAGATTTTATTATCGGCTCAATACATAATATAAATGGTAAAGGTCTTAGAACTAATTTAAAAGAAACAGGTGTTAGTGCTTCTTATGAAAATTATTTTAAAGAAGTATTAACATTAGCAGACTGTGGTAATTTTGATGTACTTGGTCATCTTGATTTAGTACAGAGATATGCTTTTGATGAGCATGGAATATATGACTTTACTACATATAAAGATATTATATATGATATATTAAAAACTCTTATATCAAATAACAAAGGAATAGAAGTAAATACATCTGGACTTTCTAAAAACTTATTATTCCCCAAAATTGAAGTATTAAAAATGTATAAAGATTTAGGTGGAGAAATAATAACAGTTGGATCTGATGCTCATAATTCTGAACGAGTTGGTGAAAATATAGAACATACATATGAGCTTCTAAAAACTCTAGGATATAAATATGTATTTACTTTTGAAAAAAGAAATCCTAATGGAATAATTCTATAAATAAAATAAGAACTATAAATTTAGCTTTACACCTAAACTTATAGTTCTTTTGTTTAATTAAAAAAATATCTATATTCCAATCATTGTTTTTGTGCTTTCTTCAATAGCCTTTTCCCCTATATAGTAAAGAAATATTTGTGGAGCATTATCATTTCCTATTAATTCTTTCATAGAAATATTAATTAATTTATCATTAATTATATTTATGTTTCCACTACCACTATTGAAAACAGCTAAAGATTTATCTTGATATACTAAGATCCATGTAGCCCCTTTATCAGCTACCTTAGGACAATATTTTTGAATAATAATTTTTATAAATTCATTAAATGACCATTCTTCATCTGCATTAATTACAGCTGATCCTTGTCTCATATTACTATCACTAATTCCAGCTCTAAAAGCTGCAATTTTGATTCTAAGAAAATTATTATCTTTTTTATTTTTATACATTTCTCTTTTGTTAAATATACCCATAATTCATCACCTTTTATACCATTCTATATAAACTAATATTCTATCTTATAACCTTCACTTGAAGAGATTCAATTACATCCATAGCTTTCTCATGTAAAATTTCATCAAAACTTGCTGTAAGCTTTGAATCAACACTAAGTTCAGCATTAACATATTGTGATTGAAAAGTTACAACATTGCTTATAACGCACATATTACTTACCACACCTACAAATTCAATTGTATCAATATCTAACCCTACTTCTTCAGTTAATCTTATCATATCCTTAGGTGCTATTCCAAAAGCTTCTTTATTATAATGATATGTGTTTTCAAGATTTTTAAATTCTTTAAGCCTGCCATATAGCTCATGACCTTCTGTACCTATATAACAATGTGGAACAGGAAGATTCTTTCCTTCCCTTGTTTCTAAATAATTTTCATAATGAGTATCATATGTAAATACTACTTTCTGACCATTATTAAGATATTCTTTAACCTTGTTATAAATTCCCTCTTCTAATGTTTCAGCTTTCTTAAACCCTAATGCTCCGTCTACAAAATCCTTTTGATAATCAATTACTACTAGCAATTTATTCATTATATTTACCCCCAATTGCAAACTTTATCTTAATTATATACAATAATTAAGAAATTCTATGTTTTTATAAATTCTCTATAATCTTAATACTTTATTATATTACCATAATATATACTTTTTATGTAGCTCTTAGTATACAATCAACTTACATAGTTACCTATATAATAATATTTCTATTCTAATATTTTAGTATTTAAAACACCCTACCTTTTCATCATATTTCATCTCCATATAATATTTTTTCTATTTTTTCGATTAATTTCATCACATTTTACTCTTATTACCATAGGATATTATTGAAGTTAAACATTATTGAAGGGATGAAAATTTCATGTACAGACACGAAAAAAGTGAATGTAAATTAGACGAATATGCAAGAGCATTTATATTACGTCAAAAATATCAAAATCTTTTTACTTGTAAGGAAGGATTCTGTAAAGGCACTATTTTTAAAGACCTTTATTCTCCATACACTGAAAAGAAAAATGAAAAATGTTAGAGGTGATATAAATGAATAAATATGAATTATTAAATAGTATTCGGATTTACCAATTCTGTGCTTTAGATCTTAATCTTTATCTAGATAATTTTCCTACAGATGAAAATGCAGTTGATGATTACTGCAAAGTTTCAGCTAAATTAGACAGTTTAATGGCCGAATATGAAAAAGATTATGGACCACTTAGAAATTATGGAAACTCATTTTATGAATGTCCAGAAAAATGGGTTGAACAATGTTGGCCATGGGAACAGGAAGAATAGGAGGATTATAGATTATGTGGACTTATGTAAAAACTTTACAATACCCAGTTTGTTTAAAAAGTAAAGACTTAACAATGGCAAAATATCTTATTACTCAATATGGAGGACCAGATGGTGAACTCAGCGCTGCACTAAGATATTTAAATCAACGTTATACTATGCCTACTGGAAAAACAAAAGGTGTGCTTAACGATATAGGTACAGAAGAAATGGCACACGTTGAGATAATTGCAACTATGGTTTATCAGCTTATGGACAATGCTACTATGGAGGAAATCAAAAAAGCTGGTCTAGCAGGCCATTACGCTGACCATAGAAAAGCTCTATTTTACACTGATGCAACTGGTAATGCATAATACAACAAAATACATATAAATTTATATTAATCCTAATAAAATATTCTACAATAATCATATGCATTATATTTAGTTAAAAAAACATATTCTACTTTTTTAAAAAATCACACCACTTTCTATAAATGTCTAATAAATATGCTTTAATTTCATTATACACTTTAACTTTTATCACATAAATTTCTATATAATTCCACAAGCAAATCATTTCCATACTGTTCTTTAAGTGTCATGCAAAGCTGCCTATAATACTTTTTCAATGCTTCATCACTTATTTTTCCCCTTATAACTATATCAATATCTTTTTTCATATACTTATCTCCGCATTCAAACAAAACTTCAACTATATAGTTTATTCAAATATATAATTTGTGTTCCTAATATTAAAATAATTTCTATTAATAAAATTAAAAATGAATATAAGCATAAACCTATTCTACAATAACACTACATATACATATTAAAGGACATTATTAAAAAATTTATTTTTAATAATGTCTTTTATCAACCAATTTGCATTTTTCTTAACTGATACATTAAAGCCAATACTATCATTACAACTATATGAATCCATAATTCTACATCCCGTTTATTTGTCTATAATGATTTCTTTACAGCTCTTTCTTTCCTTTAATGTAACTGGTATTACATAATTAGCTGAAAATTTCACATCATTCTCTATAGATGTAATAATTGATTTTGTAGCTATATCCGCCATTTCTACCAGCTCCATCCTAATCGAAGTAAGTGGCGGATTAAAATATTTTGATGCTTCTATATCGTCAAATCCTATAATAGAAATATCTTCTGGAACTTTTAATCCAGCTTCCTTTATTGCCTTAATTGCTCCAAATGCTATTTTATCATTACTAGCAAAGATAGCTGTAAATTTAATATTTCTGCTTAATAATTTTTTTACTGCATCATATCCACTTTTCTCAACGAATTCACCATTAACAATTAAATTTTTATTTATAGGAATTCCTGCATCTTTCAATGCTTGTTTATATCCTCTAATTCTATCATTAGATGAAAGCTTAGTTGTTTCTCCTGTAATATGTGCTATTTTTGTATGGTGCTTATCTATAAGATATTTAGTTGCATTATATGCCCCATTAAAATTATCTGCATTTACTATCATGCACTTTTTATATATTTCATCATCATTATTAATTGATTGGTCGATAAGTACAACTTTGTATCCTCTTTCAATTATTTCTTTAATATATTCGTCTCCATCACTCTGTCCTATAAAAATACCACCTGAAATAGTTTTATTATAATAACATTCTTTAATTTTCTCATATCCTTCTTCATTATGTATTATATGAACAAGGACTGTATATCCCATTTCACTGGCTGTTTCAATTGCAGAACTAGTAAATTCTAAAAAATAAGGACTTTTAGTTATTCTATTTTTCATACCATTTTCTTTATTTTTCATGTCTATAATAAATAAACCAATAACCCTGTTTTTACTTCCAGCAAGCATTCTTGCCGATGCATGTGGTACATAATCATGTTCCTTAATTACTTTTAAAACTTTTTCCCTAGTTTCTTCTGGCACATTTGAATAATTGTTTATAACTCTAGATACAGTACTACGCGATACTCCTGCAAGTTTTGCAATTTCACTGCTATTCATAAAACATTATCCTCCTTCCAGTTATGAACTCGTGTTTATATTATAATACTATAAATTTTATATACTTTTCAATCCCTTTATTATTCAAATATAAAGCAAAATACCTACATACTAAATTTTATTGAGTATATAGGTATTCATTTGCATTAATTATTAAAGTTTGAATAATTCAATTTTATTTATTATTTAGTTGTTTAAACATTCCTATCATTTCTTCAACTAAACATTTAATTGTTTCAGCCGCCATCATTTGGTCTTCTGCATGCATTATAATTAATGAGAATTCAACTTTTTCTCCTGATGCTTCTTGTTGGATTAATGAAGTATGTGCATGATGTCCTTTTACAAGACATTCTGAAGCTTCATTCATCTTTGCCTCTGCTTCTTCATATTTTCCTTCTCTTACATCTCTTAATGCTTCTACTGCTAATGATTTAGCCATTCCAACATTACTTATTATTTCAAATGCTATTAATTCTATTCCATCCATTTCTCTATCTCCTAATTCATCTATTCAAATTACATTGATTCTTTTTCTGCTGCTTTATTTGCTGCAATTACGAAAGGTGCATATACTAATACACTAACTGTAAGACATATAAATCCTACAACTAATCCCATTATGTTTCCACCTGATCCTAAGAATGGCATTAATGGTCCTGGAGTTGTCCAAGGAACACCAACTACAACTGGTGGCATAATTTCAAGAACTGTAATTGCTACATAACCTATCATTATGTTTATAAGTGGTGCGCATACAAAAGGAATTATATAAATTGGGTTTAAAACTATTGGTAAACCGAAGATAACCATTTCATTGATGTTGAATAATCCTGGTGCTAAAGAAAGTTTAGCGATACTCTTCGATTCTTTTGATTTGCAGAATATTAACATTGCAATAATTAATCCTAATGTACATCCTGATCCACCATATTCAGAGAAAGCACTAGCTAGTCCACTATATGTTATTGGATAAGGAGCTCCAACTGTAGTACCTTTTTCAGCGAAGTATAATAAGTTTGCATTACCAGCTTCTGAGAACATAGTATCTCTTATAGCTGCAATAGTGTTTGGTCCATGGATACCCATAACCCAAAGTGCTTCTGATAAGAATGATAATGCAAGTACTGAGAATATACTTTGACTCATCTTAGTTAATGGTGCTTGAATAATGTTGTAGATTAATTCATGTAATCCACCTGGTGCAACCATTTTAACGAAGTAATTGATAACTGAGAATATAACAGTAGTAATAATGATTGGTAATAATACTTTGAATGATCTTGCAACTGCTGGTGGTACTTGTTCTGGCATTTTTATTTCTAGCTTATCAGAATTTGATAATCTTGACATTAATTCACCAACTAGTAAAGCAACTAAAATAGCAACGAATAATCCTTGTGCACCTGTATATTGAGTAGTAATATAATTTGTGCCTTCATTATTGAAGTAATCAGGGTAAATGATAAAGTAAACAGAAACTGCTGTTAAACCAGTTAATAAATCATCACCTTTTAGTGATTTAGCAAGGTTTCTAGCTATTAAAAATACTATTAAAATTGCGAATATATCTGCGGAACCCTTTACAACAGGAGAAAATACAGCTTGGTACTTAACTATACCAGGACATATTTTATCAAATTGTAATATTTTATACATAAAACCATCTGCGTTTAAGAAAACGTTGTTAAGTAATACCATTAACGAACCTGCCATAGTTAATGGGAATGATAATATAAATGCGTCTCTAACAGCACATACATGTCTTTGTGCATTCAATTTTGAAGCTATTGGAACTAAAATTCTTTCAATAGCGTTTTGAAATTTTTCCATAAAACTCATTGTTTCCTACCTCTTTTCTCTAATTTTATTATTCAACTTTGATTAGATAATAAAATCTCTATAGATTCAATTATCTAATCATAAGTATTTAACTTTAATTTGTAATTAGATTATTGGATTTTAGCAAGTGCTTCTTCTAAGATTGCTTTTCCATTCATTGTTCCATATAATCTCATATCCATTACTTCTACTGGAATTCTTCCATTTACAAGCTTTTCTACATTTGGTTTTTGGAAACGAACTTGTGGTCCTAAAAGTACTATATCAACAGTATCAATTACTGTATTACATTCTGCTACTGGAAGAGCATCTATTTGTACTTCTTCTCCTTTAGCAGCTGCTGCTTCTCTCATTTTAGTAACAAGTAAACTTGTTGACATTCCTGCTGAACATACTAATAATATTTTTTTCATAATTAAACACTCCTTAATTCATTTAAAATATATAATCTATAAATTTACTTTTTTAGATAACTTTGTTATTTCCCTCTATTTGGAATTTATTATTTTTTTACATA
>DPOH01000299.1 GCA_003539755.1 Clostridium sp. | reverse complement strand
TACTCACAGAGTAAGTTCGAGGGGCAAAATATAAAATTTTGACTCTCACTTAAGTTCTGCTAACCAAATGTGAAATTTGGAGCATCACTTAATAGTAACAACAACCCTAAAATATGTTTCAGCAAAAACTTTTGATGTAATGTAATCATATATAAAAGAAATTTTAAATGAAGCAATAAAATATCAAAAGAGTTTTAATGGAAATCTCCTTAGAGGATAAGAGTTTATTCTTTAAGGAGGTTTTATTTAGTTATATTAATGGAAAAAATAATTATGACAATTTATATTAATTATAAAAAGGAGTGGTGATTGTGGCGAATAAGGCACCTGAGATAATTGTAACTGGTGATGTTAATTTGAATTTATTATTTTGGCAGAAAGAAGCTGCTTTAGATAATAATCTTAATTATAAATTATATCCTAATGTAAGTAGAAGATATGAAGCTGGAGGAGCTTTACTTTTGTCAAAGCTTGTATCGTTAGCAACAGGACTTGATGTATCTTCCCCTAGTCTTAAAAAGGCAAATTTATCTTCAGCTGATAGTATTTTAGTTTCTGTTGCAGGACTTAAGAAGTTCTCAAAAGATTCAGGTAATATTCATAGTAAGAATAAAGTTTATAGAGTTGAAGAATATTCAGGATTTTATATAGATGGAACAGAAAAGCCTAGAGTATTTCCTGTAATTAATGATAGTGAAGATGCTAAGATAGTTGTACTAGATGATAATAATAATGGATTTAATTCTAATGAAGATGTTTGGCCGCTGGCTATAAAACAATCTGAAAAAACACCTACAATTTTATATAAGACTAATAAGATTGATTTTAATAATAAGTTATGGATGCATATTGAAAAAAATCATTTAAGAAATACCATAGTCATTATAAATGCAGAGGACTTAAGAGCTAAAGGAGTAAATATAAGCAAAGGTCTTTCATGGGAAAAGACAGCATTGGATTTTGTATGGCAGATGAAGAATAATCCTAAGCTTAGATATTTAGCTAACTGTACAAATCTTATAATTCCATTTGGTCTAGAAGGTGTAATTTACTATCATAAGGAGTTAAATGCTGAGTCTAAGTTATACTTTTTAACAGATCAGTTTGAAGGTGGCTTCATAAAAGAAGGAAATGGAAAAATGTATGGTTTAACATCATGTTTTGTTGCAGGCCTTGTTAAAGCTATAGTTAATAATTCAAATGAAGAGGAATTACCAGAATTAATTGATGAAGGAATAAGACTTGGAATGGTTTCTGCCCAAAGATACTATATTAATGGTTTTGGAAGTGACCTTGAAAATGAGAAGTATTCTGATGAATCATTATTTGAATATGATGAAAACGGAAATGGTTTTAGTGAATATATTCAAGACGTTAAAATAAAAGATACTTCTAATCCTGACTGCCAAGGATGCTGGTATATTATTAAGGATAAAAGTTCAACGAATCTAGAGGAAATTGCTTATGAAATAGTTAAAAAAGGTGAAAAGAGCGCATTAAAATATATTCCTATAGCTAAATTTAGAAACTTAAAAACAGTAGATAGAGCTGAAATTGAAGCTTATAGAAGTATAAAAAACCTTATTGCAGAATATATTTCTACAGGAAATGCAGTAAGGCCTTTATCTATTGCAGTTTTTGGCACTCCAGGTTCAGGAAAATCTTTTGGAGTAACAGAGGTTGCAGCAAGTATAGCACCAAACTTAATTGAAAAGATAGATTTTAATTTATCACAGTTTCAAAGTGTAAATGATTTAATTGCAGCATTTCATAAAGTTAGAGATGTAGCATTGGATGGTAAATTACCTTTAGTATTCTTTGATGAATTTGATTCTAATTTTGGAGGAAACCTTGGCTGGTTAAAATACTTCTTAGCACCTATGCAAGATGGTGTGTTTAGAGAAGGGGATTCACTACATCCAATCGGTAAAGCTATATTTGTATTTGCAGGTGGTACATCAAGTACATATGAATCATTCTGTGGAGAAAATATAACTGATAAAGATAAAATAGAATTATTTGAAAATAACTTTAAAAATTCCAAAGGACCTGATTTTGTCAGCCGTTTAAGAGGATACGTAAATATTCTTGGACCAAATCAAACTGATAATATGGATCAACTATTTATTATTAGAAGAGCAATGTTACTTAGATCATTATTGGTTAGAAAAACACCATACCTTATAAATGATAATGGTGAAGCACAAGTTGATAATGGAATTATTAGAGCCTTATTAAAGGTTTCTAAATTTAAACATGAATCAAGATCAATGGAAGCTATTTTAGAAATGAGCATGTTGTCTGGAGTTAAGAAATGGGAACAATCACATCTGCCTTCACAAGATCAGCTTAAGCTACATGTAGATGAACAAGAATTTTATCACTATATGATGTTTGAAGAATTCTTCAGTGAAAAAGCTAGTAATTTATCATACTACCTTTCAAATGGATTCAAAAACATGTATTTAGAAAATGATAAAATAAACATGGATAGTAAAGATATGATCCTAGATCACTACATGAAAACATGGATTATAGAACAAATAAAAAATATTCCACAAATATTACATAAAGCTAATTACGAATTGCAGTCAATAAAAGATAATTCAAAAGTAATGGAAATTTCAAAACATGACCTAGAACCATTAGCAAAATATCAGCATGAAATATGGATAAAGAAAAGAAAAAAAGAAGGCTGGAAATACGGAAAAGAAGTTGACTTTGATAATCAAAAACACCCAGCAATAACAAGCTGGAATAAACTAAACGACAATATAAAAGAAGCCATAATAAAATACATAGAACTATGGCCAGAAGCATTGATAAACTGTAATTTGAAGATAGAAAGATCAAATTATTTATGCAGCTGTGAATCAAATAATCTTAATAAAAATAATGATATTAAAAGATAAATAATATTAATAAATCTAAGTAATATAATTACTTAATAAAAATACCGTAAATTCAAGATAAAATTGAAATTACGGG
>DPOH01000262.1 GCA_003539755.1 Clostridium sp. | reverse complement strand
TTATAAGTTTTCAGTAACGGAATACATATAATGCATGACTTATTATTATATGCCTCTGTAGGCGCTTGTATAATTTTTATAATTATAACTCTATTCAAAACAATAACAGGAAAATCAAGCTAAAAAGAAAAAATGCAGTCAAATAATGACTGCACTTTTTTCTTCACAAAATTAATCTCTTAATGTTGCACCTAATTTATGTTCTAAAGCTCTTAATATCTTATCGTGAACCTTATTTACATCTTTATCTTGTAATGTCTTGTTTGTATCTCTGTATGCAATTGCATAAGCTATACTCTTCTTACCTTCTGGTATTTGTTTACCTTTGTAGATATCAAATAATTCAACTTTTTCTACTAAGTTTCCACCAGCTCTTCTTATAGTATCTTCAATTTCTTGAACTAATATAACATCATCAACTAATAATGCAATATCTCTAGTTACTGCTGGGAATTTTGGAAGTGGTTTATATTTTCTATCCATATCAGCAGCTTCATAAAGAGCATCTAAATTAATTTCAGCTACATAGCAAGGTACATCTACTCCATAGTTTTCAGTTACATCTAAGTGAACTTCTCCTAAAGTAGCAACCACATTTTTTCCAATTACAACCTTAGCTGTTTTTCCTGGATGGTAGCTTACATTTTCACTTTCTCTTTCATACTTAACATTTTTAATTCCTAATCCATCAGTAATGTTTTCAACTGCACCCTTAAGATCTAAGTAATCACAATCTCCATACATACCTATAGTTAATATATGTCTTTCTGTCGGAAGTTTATTTTCATCTTCATTCTTAATGTAAACTTTACCCATTTCGAATAATCTTACATATTCATTGTTTCTTGAGTAGTTTCTGCTTAATGATTCCATCATTGATGGTAAAGTAGTAGTTCTCATTACACTATAATCTTCACCTAATGGATTCTTTATCTTAACTACATTTCTTAATTCACTATCTTCTGGAAGGCATATTTTATCAAATACCTTTGGAGATACAAATGAGTAGCTGATAGATTGATTTAATCCGCTTCCTGTAGCAAGCATTATAACTTTATCATCTAATATTCTCTTTCTGTATTTTGGTTCTCTTCCAGTAGATACGCTGAATGTTGTAGCAGGAATAACATCATATCCATAAATTCTTGCAATTTCTTCTGCTATATCTTCTCTTATTTTAATATCAATTCTAAATGTTGAAGCTGTTACAACTAAGTTATCTCCATCTATTTCTGTTGGCAAATCAACGCTGTCTAAGCATCTCTTCATTTCTTCCTTACTTAAGTTAGTTCCAAGGAATGCATTTACCCACTTAGAATCTACTACAACTTTTCCAGCTTCCTTAACTTTATTGTATATATCTATAGTTCCATCTACAACTTCACCACAACCTAATTCACATACTAAAGCGCAAGCTCTATCTAATGCTAATTTAGCTAAGTTTGGATCTATATCTTTTTCAAATCTGCTTGAAGCTTCACTTCTTAAACCTAATTTCTTAGAGTTAACTCTTATGTTAGTTCCATCAAAGTTTGCAGATTCGAATATAACTTCTGTAGTATCTTCTTTAATTTCTGAGTTTAATCCACCCATTATTCCAGCAAGACCTACTATAGTATCACTGTCTTTAATGCAAAGCATAGAATCATCTAAATTTCTTTCAACTTCATCTAATGTAGTAAACTTTTCTCCTTCTTTAGCTCTTTCAACTACTATTTTGTTAGTTGATATTTCTCTTGCATCATAGGCATGCATTGGTTGACCTAATTCAAGCATAACGAAGTTAGTAATATCAACTATATTATCTATTGGTCTTATACCAGCTTCAAGAAGTCTTTCTTGCATCCATCCTGGTGATGGTTGAACTTTTACGTTCTTAATTTTTCTTGCCATGTATCTTAAGCATAAGTCATCTTTAACTTCTACTTTTAATTCATCTTCTACATTTCCACTACCAGTTACCTTATATTCCATGTTTGGCATCTTATATGTAGTTCTTAATGCAGCAGCTGTTTCTCTAGCCATACCAACCATACTTAAACAGTCTGGTCTGTTTGAAGTTATTTCAAAGTCTAAGATAGCTTTGTTTAACTTTAATACTTCTTTTATATCAGCACCTAAAACAGTGTCTGAAGGTAATATTAATAATCCATGTACTGGTTCATCTCCAGCAATTCCAAGTTCTTCTTCTGAACAGAACATACCGTTTGATGGTACACCTCTTAATTTACCTTTTTTAATTTTAGTTCCATCTGCAAGTGTTGAACCATGTAAAGCTACAGGAACTACATCTTGTTCCTTCATGTTTGTTGCTGCTGTAACTATTTGAATAGTTTCAGTTCCAATATCAACTTGACAGATGCTTAATTTATCTGCATCTGGATGTTTTTCTATTTGAGTAATCTTTCCTGTTACTACTTTATCTATAGTATCACCTTGAATTATTAATTCTTCTAATTGTGATCCTGTTAATGTTAATTTATCTCCTAATTCTTTAGGGCTTACATTTATATCAACGTAATCTTGTAACCAACTGAATGGTACTTTCATAATATCTCCTCCTTAGATCAATTGACAGTTAATAATCGATGCCCCTTTTGGGTACACCTTGTGTGCAATTGACAATTTTATGTGGAAATTCCTGCGGAATTTCTTTGAATTTCTTTCATTATTACTTTGATTTATTTCTTAAACCTTAATCTATAATAACCTTAAATTTAAAAATTGCTCAACAAAAAATATAATTCCAAAAAGCTGCAAGCTTTTCTTACTTAAACTTTCCACTTTCAACTCTCAACTGATTAAAATTGGTCTAAGAATCTCATATCACTTTCGTATAATAATCTTATATCATCTATTCCATATTTAAGCATAACCATTCTATCTACACCAAATCCGAATGCAAATCCACTGTATACTTCTGGATCTATTCCACAGTTTCTTAAAACGTCAGGATGAACCATACCGCATCCTAAGATTTCTATCCAACCACTGTTTTTACATACTCTGCATCCTTCTCCTCCACATACAAAGCAAGTAGCATCCATTTCTGCTGATGGTTCTGTGAATGGGAAGTGGTGAGGTCTGAATTTAGTCTTAACTTTTTCTCCAAACATTTTCTTAGCAAATAATTCTAATGTTCCTTTTAAGTCTGCAAATGTGACTCCCTTGTCTATAACAAGACCTTCCATTTGATAGAATATAGGTGAGTGAGTTGCATCAACTGAATCAGCTCTATAAACTTTACCAGGTGAAATCATCTTTATTGGTGGCTTTTGGTTTTCCATAACTCTAGCTTGAACTGGTGAAGTTTGAGTTCTAAGTACTATATTATCGTTGATGTATAAAGTATCTTGTTCACTTCTAGCTGGATGGTTCTTAGGAATATTTAAAGCTTCAAAGTTATAGTGGTCATATTCTACTTCTGGACCTTCTTCTATAGTGAATCCCATTGATACAAAGATATCTTCCATAGTTTGTAACGTTAAATCAAGAGGATGTCTTTTTCCTATAACCTTCTTCTTTCCTGGAAGTGAAATATCTATAGTTTCACCTGCAAGCTTTTCAGCTTTTTCCTTATTTTTTATTACTGTCATAACTTCTTCTAATTTAGCTTCAACTGTCGCCTTAGCTTCATTAACCATTTTACCTACTAAAGGTCTTTCTTCTGGTGCTACAGATCCCATACCTCTTAGTATTGTAGTAAGTTCTCCCTTCTTTCCAAGGAATTTAACTCTTATTTCTTCTAATTCTGAACTTTTAGTTGCAGCTTCAATTTGCTTTAAAGCTAATTCTTGTAGCTCTTGTAGTTTTTCTTTCATTATTCTTCTCCTTTCAATAGCTTATTCTTCGCTCAAAGTAAAGCTTATCTAATCCATTAAAAATTTGATTAAGCCGTTTAGTTAATATTAAGAATATTATCCTCTTAATTATTAATTTACCAACTTTTTAGCATAAAAAAATCGCCCCTTAAAACAAGGGACGAATTATCCGCGTTACCACCCTAATTGGTGCTTTAAAAAAGCTACCCAACTTAATTTTATTAACGACATTTCCATGCCGCTAGCTACTACTATTATTTCATAGCTAGAACTCCTGAGTGAACTTCATAATTACTTTGCTTAAAAAGGCTTTCAGTCTACAGGCCCTTTCTCCCTGAAAACTCCGTAAAAACTACTCTCTCAATCATAATTTTTAACTTATTTGATTAATACATCTAATTATACAAATAAAGTTTTGAAATTACAATAGTTTTTTCACTTTAAGTAACTATTATTGTAAATATGAATTGTTAAATTCTTAAATATAACCTTATTTTCCTTAACTATATCATCATAAGAAATAGTAAATCCAATATCACTATTTAATATACCAAACTTTTCTTCTGAATCTATAATAACTTTTCTAAGATTCACTTCTAACTCTTCTGGTGTCTTCGATATATAATTATATTTAATTACATATCTTTCTTCATTATCAATTAGAACTATATTATTAAATCCTATACTTACTGCGTTATCAATTCTGCTTTCAAAATTATTAAGATGAGATTTCATATTTTTTAATTCAATTATTTTAGCTTCTAATGCTTTTTTCTGCTGCCTTGTTATTTCAAGCATTGATTCTACAGAACTATCATTTCCAATAAGTTCTTTAATATTTTCCAATGATAATCCCATAGTTTTGCACATCTTTATACAGTCCAACTTTACAAACTGTTCTATTGAATAATATCTATATCCACTATCCATATTTATGTGTGCTGGTTTCAGCAAATCAATTTTGTCATAAAGCCTCAAGGTTTGAGTAGATATGTTAAACATTTTAGCAATTTCTCCAATAGAAAAATATGTAGATATAAATCCCACCTCCTACAATTTATTGAGATATATATTTTAGTGTATATCTAGGAACATATGCAATACACGCACATAATATCATAGATAATAATTCAGAAGCAAGAAGACTTAACCAAATTCCATTTATACCGAATATTTTACCAAGAACAAATACACTTACTGGCAGAAATACTACTGATCTAAACACACAAAGTAAATTTGAATACTTAGGCACTTCAATAGCCTGATAATACACTGTTGTAGTAAGGTTCATCCCTACAGCAAAAAATCCTAAATTAGTAAGATTTAAGCCATTATACGCAATATCTATGATTTCTAAATCTGAAGTAAATATACCTATAAGTTCTCTTCCAAATACAAAGCATATTCCTGTAAAAACAATATTTATAATTAATGCTGTTATATTAGAAATTTTATATACATCAATCATATTCTTTGAATTCTTAGCTCCAAAGTTATAGCTTATAAGCGGTTGTGCTCCAAATGTAACACCTAAAAGAACCATATATATATTGGTAGTTATATAATTTATAACACTAAACGCTGATAACCCAATCTCTCCTATAAAATTAACTAATGCAATATTTTGAACATATATTATAACTGAAAAAGCTGCTTCTGCTAAAAATGATGGTATACCTACATTAGTAAATGCTTTTATTACTTTTATATTTAATGATGCATTTCCAAATGTAAGCTTTCCTCTTTTAAATATAAAATGAGGAAGTACTATTAATACTGTAACAATCTGACCTAATCCAGTTGCTATTGCAGCGCCTTTAATCCCCATTCCTAATGGAAAAATAAATACATAGTCAAGAATAATATTAGCTATTGCGCCAGACATTGTTGACACCATTGCAAGTTTTGGTCTTCCATCATTTCTAACAAAGCTGTTAAGGGATATCCCAATTAAATTAGGTATACAAAACATAGAGTAATATCTCAAATACTCTCCCGATAATGGCTTTATATTTTCAGTTGCTCCAAGTACTGTAACTACTTGGTTAGAAAATATCGCAAAAAACAAACTTATTGAAGTACTAATTATTAAAAGAAACTTAAATACCTGCCTAAATACGACTACACCTTCTTCATCTTTACCAGCACCAAAGTTTTTTGATACTAAAGTTCCTCCTCCTACAGCAAACATTGTACCAATACCAAAAAGCATAATTGTAAGCGGCATTACTATAGTTACAGCTGCAAGAGCCATATCTCCAACACCTCGCCCTACAAATATTCCATCAATAATTGTATACAGAGATGAAACAAACATTGCTAGTGCTGAAGGAATAGCATATCCTAAAAATTTTTTTGTCATTTGTAAAAACCTCTCTCTTAAATATTATTTATTCATCAAGATAGTATAAAGTTTATAGTAAGTATAAAGTCAATACTATTTTTATACTTCTCCAAAATAAAAGTCTAATTTCATCAAAATCACTTCTTTAAATAATGCTTTATTATTTTATTTTTTTGTTATATTTTTGTCCTATATTTTACTATTTTTATATATTTATGGTATAATCCTTATAAAAATCAAAATAAAATCCAAACAAAATAATAAGCAATAAGGAGAGTAAAAATGGGTTGTAGATTTAACAATTATGGCGGACAATATGTTCCTGAAAAAATACTAAAAGCATTAAATGAATTAGAGGCAGAATATAAAAAGGCTAAAAATGACAAGACTTTCTGGGATGAATACAAATATTATTTAAATTATTACACCGGAAGACCAAGTCCATTATACTTTGCAGAAAACATGACCAAAGATTTAGGTGGAGCAAAAATTTATTTCAAAAGAGAAGATTTAAATCATACTGGGGCACATAAAATAAATAATGCTATTGGCCAAGTTCTATTAGCAAAAAGAATGGGCAAAAAGAAAGTTATAGCTGAAACAGGAGCTGGTCAGCACGGTGTTGCTACTGCTACTGTTGCTGCAAAATTCGGATTAGAATGTAAAGTATTCATGGGTGAAGAAGATATGAAAAGGCAAGCTCTTAATGTTAAAAAAATGGAGCTTCTAGGTGCAGAAGTAGTTCCTGCAATGAGCGGTACAAGAACACTTAATGATGCTGTAAATGAAGCACTTGATTATTGGGCGAGTAATTGTAGTGAAACATTCTATCTTTTAGGATCTGCTGTAGGACCACATCCATATCCAACTATAGTTAGAGATTTTCAAAGAATAATAGGTGATGAAGCTAAAAAACAAATAATGGAGATAGAAGGACGTCTCCCAGATTATATACTTGCTGCTGTTGGTGGTGGAAGTAATTCCATAGGTATTTTCTATCCATTTATTGAAGATAAAGATGTAAATTTAATTGGTGTTGAAGCTGCTGGAAAAGGTGTCGAAACTGATCTTACTGCCGCAACAATAACTAAAGGCGAAAGTGGAATAATTCATGGAATGAATACATATGTACTTCATGATAAAGATGGTAATATAGCTGAAGCATATTCTATTTCAGCTGGTCTCGATTATCCTGGTGTAGGCCCTGAACATGCATATTTAGCAGATACAAAAAGAGCCAAATATACAGCAATAACTGATGATGAAGCAGTATCTGCTTTCTTATATCTCACAAAAGTAGAAGGTATAATTCCTGCAATAGAATCGTCACACGCCCTTGCTCAAGCCATAAAATTAGCACCTCAACTTAATAAGGACAACATCATAATCGTAAATCTTTCTGGTAGGGGCGATAAAGATATGGATGCTATAATAGCATACCTTGATATGCAAGCAAAGTAAAATTATTTAAGTTTTAAATTAAATGTAGACTTATTCTTAATTCAAAAAAAGCATTGCCACTTTTGGCAACGCTTTTTTATTTCTTATTTAAACAACCATTCTAACTTATATTACAAAATTCTATAAACTTTTATCAAATGAATCCTGTCTTATTTTTTCATACATAATAACAGATGTAGCGATTGCAACATTTAAGGATTCTGCATTTCCTGGCATAGGTATCTTAACCTTTATATCAGCAAGTTCGTAGACTTCATCACTTACTCCATTGCCCTCATTTCCAACAGTTAAAAGTACCTTTCCTCTTATATCTTCCTCAAAGAAATTTTTATCTGTATCCAGTGATGTAACAACTGTCTTAAATCCTTCACTTCTAAGCTGTTTTACAAGAGTAAAATTTTCATCATCATAATGAATTGGAACATAAAAAATAGATCCCATTGTTGAACGTATAGTTTTTTCATTATAAATATCTACAGTTCCTTTAGTTAATATTATTCCTTGAATGCCTACTGCATGCGCTGTTCTTATTATTGTTCCTAAGTTGCCTGGATCTTGAACCTTGTCGCATAAAAGATAAAAACTGCCGTTTAAATCTAAAGGCTTTTCATTCATATTAATAACTGCAACTATTCCTTGTGGCTGCTCAGTAGAAATCAGTTCTTTAAGAAGTGCATCTGTCATCTCATAAATATTGCTTTTCTCATTTAAATATTCACCTAAATATGAATCAAGCTTTTCTTTTCCATCACTTGTAACTATCAAATAATCAACATCAATTCCCGCTTTAAAGGCTTCTTGAACAAGTCTAAATCCTTCTATTATATATTTTCCACTCTTTATTCTATTCTTTCGTTCTTTAAGTTTCTTTGTTTCTTTAAATAAGTTATTCCCTTTACTTTCAATAAAAATCAAAGCTTTCACCTCAAAACATTTATCGTTGTAATAATAATTTTTCAAAATCACTTAAAGTTTTTACCGCTCCAAGCGCAACTACAACATCTCCTTCATTCACTATATCATCAGCACTAGGAGATACATTAACACTTTTACTATTTTTTATAGCAACAACATTTATTCCATATTTTTTTCTAAGCGCTAAATCCTTAAGAGTTTTCCCTATCCAAGCATCTAAAGCTTCAACTTCCATAATACTATATTCAGACGATAATTCAATATAATCTAAAATATTTGAAGATACGAGATTGTGTGCAACTCTTATTCCCATATCCTGTTCTGCAAGTATAACTTTATCCACTCCTATTTTAGATAGCACTCTTTTATGCTTCTCATTATGAGCTGTTGCTATTATATATTTTACTCCCATTTCTTTAATTAGAAGTGATGCCATTATATTCTCTTGTACATCAGAAATAGAAACTACTGCAATATCAAAATTTCTTATTCCAATATTTTGTAATACAGTTTCATCTGTAGCATCCATTTGAATTGCATGTGTAACATGATCTGCAATCTCTTGAACTCTTTCTTCATCTTTATCTATTGCAAGTACATCGTTTCCTAATTGAGATACCGTTTTAGCAAGAGAACACCCAAATCTTCCCAATCCTATTACAATAAATTGTTTTTTATTCATAATCTATTATCTCCATTTCAACATTAACCTATTAATATCTTTCCTTCTGGATACCTAATCCCTCTTTTTTTCTTCTTATGTACAATAGCTAATATAACAGTCATTGGTCCCACTCTTCCGCAATACATTGTTATTATTAAAATAACTTTACTCAAACAATTGGTAAGTTGTTGAGTCACTCCTGTAGTAAGCCCTGCTGTACTAAATGCTGACGTTGCTTCATAAAGTAAATCTATAAAGTCCATAGAGGGTTCTGTAACTGTCAAAATCATAGTAACTGTAAGTACAAGTATCATAGCTATACAAAATAAAGCAAATGATTTATACACTGTTTCTTTTGAAAATCTTCTTCCAAAAATTTCAGTATCTTCTCTTCCGTCCATAGCTGCAACAACTGTTAAAACTAATACACCAAATGTTACAGTTTTAAGTCCTCCTGCCGTTGACCCTGGTGATCCACCTATAAACATAAGAATTATAGTGGCAAATTTACCAGCAATAGTCATATCGCCAGTAGATATACTATTAAATCCTGCTGTTCTCGGTGCAACTGAAGAGAAAAATGAATTAAGTATTTTTTGACCTAAGGTCATATCTTTTAAAGTGCCTGGATTATTATATTCTAATAATAATATACTTGCTGTTCCCCACAATATTAATACTCCAGTTACTAGTAATGCCATCTTTGAATGTATACTTAATTTTTTACTAGTTGGATAATTAATAAGTTCAATTAAAACAGTAAAACCTATTCCACCTATTATTATAAGCAATCCTAAAACTATTATCACCCAATAATTTCTATTATAGCCAGTTAAACTTGTAAAATTCCCCATCAAATCAAATCCCGCATTACAAAATGCTGAAACAGAATGAAACGCACTATAAAATATACCTTTTGCTACTCCATATTGAGGAATGAATATAGTTGATAGCAATAATGCTCCAATCAACTGTATGGTTATAGTAAGCCCAATAACATAACGTAGCATATTTACAACACCTTGAATTTTAAAAGCATTCATTGCTTCTTGCATTATAAGCCTGTCTCTAAGAGTTATTTTTCTCCCTAATAGAACAGCTATAAATGTCCCTACAGACATAAAACCAAGTCCACCTATTTCAATTAGTATCATTATCACAAATTGGCCAAATGTACTCCAGTAAGTTCCTGTATCAACAGTTACAAGTCCAGTTACGCATACTGCTGATGTTGCTGTAAATATAGAATCCAAAAGATTCGTATATATCCCTTGACTACTGCATATTGGAAGACTTAAAATTACTCCTCCTATCAAAATGGTAATTCCAAAACCCAATGCAAGTATTCTTACAGCACTCATTCTTTTAGCTTTCAATGAATCTTCCATTGTTTTCCACCTCAAATAAGCATTTCTTAAAGTCAAAATAAAATTAATACTTTATAATTGATATAATATAAGCTTGTTTCATTTTAATATATCAACTTTAAAATAATAATTT
>DPOH01000189.1 GCA_003539755.1 Clostridium sp. | reverse complement strand
ATCATAGACTTTATCAGACATGCAGAGAATAAATAATTCAAAGCTTGTACAATGTTTTCTTAAAGAAATATACATAGCTAGAGCTTTAAATAAATGCACTTCAGATAAAATCATGGTAAAGTGATATTTTTTCATATACCATATACTCCTTTCATCTGAGTTTTTCTATTTCCACTTTAGTAAATTCAGCATTAGCTTTATCCAAATACATCCTTAATAAGTGCCGCCATTGCTCTCGCAAAATATTCAAATCCAAATACATCTTCAAGCATATTTATTTCTTTAAATACCTCAATTACGTTTATATTACTTACATAAAGCAATTCTGATCCTAAATCTTCATTAAAAGATTTTTTCCTTTGAAATTGTAGTAAATTTAAGAACATATTTAATATATAATCAAATGATCCATCTACAAGCATATTATCAATATCTTGTACTAGTTCATTTAGAGTAAGTTGATTTATTGATGTTAAATAACTTATGCATACTAAAATCACATCTATAAAGTATATACTATTATATTTATCACATATATACCTTGTATTTTCATTATATTCATTTATCCTTATATTGCTTGGATGCTCTTGATGTACACTTATTATTTTATCATCAAAAATAAATTTTCCACCTGACTTATAAAGCCTTATTCCAAGATCATAATCTTCAAATCCATATCCTACAATCTGCTCATCAAACATACCTGCATTTATTACTTTTTCACGTTCAGCTGATGCATTGTTTGTTATAAATAATCTCCATGGAATACTGTAGTTTTCTAAATTATTACCATGCTTTTTTATTATATCTTTAACTCCATCAATAAAATTTCCATGTAAATCAAATATATATTTCTCATACATTCCATTCATAATTAAATATTTATTTAAAATTGGTGCTTTTTCAGTTTTATTGTAGGCCTTTTTAATATATTTTAATCCATCATAGTCCTTATCTTTGTTTTCAAGTTCATTATAATAAAAAGTAATTATTCTCTTCCATGGGACACCACAGACTACTATATTTTTTTCCTCATGGTCTTTTAAATGACGTGTGACAAAATCTCTTGGTGCAATCATATCACTATCATGAAATATGAGTATATCCCCTTCTGCCATTTTTATTGCTGCATTCCTGCCTCTTGCTATTCCTTTATTTTCATCAAGCCTTTGAAATTTTATCTTAAATTTTGCATTCCTTATAAACTCTCTAACCATATTAGCTGTATTATCAGTAGAACCATTGTCTACAATTATCACTTCAAAATCATTAAAGCTACAATCCTGATTATTTAATGACAACAGATTATAATATAATCTTTCTTCAGAATTAAAAGCTGGAATAATAATACTTGCTTTCATAATCATTCTCTCCCGTACTTATTAATTACTTTCTATGTCAGTCGTAATGAAGAAATCTGTATACCCTGAATCAATTTTTTTTATTTCTTCAATTATATTCCTGAGAAATCTCTTGTATAAATCATAAATAAAAGGCATACTTATTCTATCTTTTTCATGAATTTGTACAATATCATTTTCATTTATTATTCTAAATCCACTAAAATGATAAACAATAAGCCCGTAATTATTTACCATTATTTCATTATCTTTAATAGTAAATTTATACTTTTGATAATTCCAATGGCCTATATTAACTCCTGGAGTTGTTATTTCTCCAATATTATCAAATAATCCAGGCATATTATCTAAATATTTTTGATCACCAAAAGTATTTCCTTCTGGATTTTGAGTACATGCATTTATACACATCTTGTCCCACCATTTAGCACACATAATTCCATTTACATCTTTTTTAAATATTATAAGACCTGAATTGTAATTTCCCGTAATATCCTGGACATAATGAACAAAATCATTTGGTTTCCTTGATAAAAATATCTTGCCATCAGATATAAGCACAGAACTATCAGGCTGATTCTTAATTATTATTTCTGGATTCTGCAAGAAAAATAAATCAGCATCAATATAAATAACCCTTTTTATGTCACTAATATGCTCAAGGATATAATTTATAAATACAGGTTTTAAAGTCCAGCAATACTGGTTTAACTTACGAGTATTTTTTAAATTAACAACATCAATTCTATTCAATTGATTAATTTTTATGAGAACTACATTAGTTAAATTGAACTGTTTTATAAAATCATAAGATCTGTCATCAACACAAAGGACATATACTTTAAAGTCATCCACTACTTTTGATAAAGATAAATAAGCTGCTACAGCCTGAATTAACCTCTTCTGAGACAGTACAGTACAAAAGATATTATTTGACATCTGATTTCCTCCTTTGTTTAGCCACATTTTATTTCAAGAAATCCTTATACCAATCTATAGTCTTTTTCAAGCCCTCATTAATAGTATAATTAGGAGCCCATCCTAATATATTTCTTGCTTTTTCTGCACATAAATACTGGTGCTTAATTTCATTACTTCCTTGATTCAATATTACTGGCTTCAATGGACTTCCCATTAATTCAAGGATTTTATTTACAAGTTCTAATACTGTCATCTGTATTTCATTACTGAAATTAAATGCATGTCCGCCCAAGCCTAGTTTTTCAATATTTTCTGCAAGTGTCATATATGCATCAACTGCATCCTCAACATAAAAATAATCACGAATAAAACTACCATCACTTCTTATTACAGGCGCTTCATTATTTAATACAAATTGAATTGTCTGTGGAATAATCCTGTTAAAATTTAAATCTCCTCCACCATAAAGGTTGCCACATCTGGTAATGCATACTGGTAATTTATAAGTTTCATAGTAAGTTTGAGAAATTAAATCTGTACAGCTTTTAGATACATCATAAGGATGTTTTCCCTGAAGAGGCATTGTTTCATCATAAGGTAAATTTATCTGATCTCCATAAGCTTTATCACTAGATGCAACAATAACTTCTTTAATTAATGGACTTCTTCTTGATGCTTCTAAAATGTTCCATGTCCCTTCAATATTTGCCTTAAATGTTCCTAGTGGATTTCTATTTGCAACTCCTACAATAGCCTGTGCTGCTAAGTGAAATACTGTATCTATTTCATATTCTCCAAGTGCCCTTTCAATAACATCATAATCTTCAAGACTTCCATTTACTGCATTGATTTTCTTATATTCATCACCCTTATACATATTAGATTTTGGAATATAATCTCTTATTAATACAGTAACATTAGCACCTAAGTCAACTAACTTTTTAACAAGATAACTACCTAAAAAGCCTGTTCCTCCTGTAACAAATACATTTCTACCCTTCCAGAACTTATTTTTTTCTTCTATTTCAGCAGAACTTTTATACTCTTTAGGATCACTCATAAATTCTTTACCTAACTCTTCTTTACTTAATAATTCATCTCTTGTATTTTTCTCTACCATGTTTTCCACACTGCCTTTCCTTCATTCCATAGTTTATTTACATTATTTATATCATTTAAAGTATCCATAGCTGTCCAGAATCCATTATGAATGTAAACTGAAAGCTCATTATCTTTAACCAGTTTTTTTAGCGGTGTCTGCTCTAAAATACAATTTGGATCATCATCAATATAATCAAAAATTTCTGGTTCAAAAACGAAAAATCCACCATTAATTATTCCTTCCGTATTCTTCTTTTCTTCAAATGATTTAGCCATTCCATCTTCTACTGTAAGAACTCCATACTGACTTTTTTTATAAATTCCTGTAACTGTAGCTATCTTTCCTTGCTTTTTGTGGAATTCTAAAAGTTCATCAATATTAATATCTGCAAGACCATCTCCATAAGTAAGCATGAATCTTTCATTTCCAATGTATTGCTGTGCTTTCTTTATTCTTCCTCCAGTAAGTGTATCAAGGCCTGTATCAATAAAGCTTATCTTCCATGATTCAGGCTTAGAATATAAATCTATATTTCCACTGGATAAATCTAAAGTAAAACTACTTCTCTTCCAGCTATAGTCAACAAAATACTCTTTTATCTTTTCACCTTTATAACCTAATAAAAACATAAAATCATCGAATCCATACTGGTTATAAATTTTCATAATATGCCACAATATAGGCATTCCGCCAACTTCACATAAAGGCTTTGGAGTATTCTGAGTAAGCTGACTCATTCTAATCCCCTTACCCCCTGCTAGAATTACAACTTTCATCTTTGGTACCTCCATTTTTATAGTTCATTTTCCTGATAGTTAATTATTAACATTTCTTTTTTAATCTTTACTAATAATTTTTTTCACAATACATATTATTCATAATGCCTAATTATGTTACATAAACTTAAAACCTAATGCCTAACACTAGATTGATATTTTCTAATGTTTATCATTTCTTAACTCTTTACGCTAATTCATATATAATATATTTTTTTGCATATGAGGCTGTTTTTAAATAATGTTGTTTTGTATATTATTCATATTTTGTGTCAATGATAGAGATGAGCATAATTGATC
>DPOH01000017.1 GCA_003539755.1 Clostridium sp. | reverse complement strand
GTACAAGCCTTTAGAGATAAGAATATTGAAAATTATAATATAAGCTTAGAAATAATACCTATGAAGAAAAATGAAAGATACTTATACTATAAAGAATTTAAGGAAAAAATAAAGGATTTTACAGCTATTTTCTGTGCATCAGATGCTTATGCAATAGAGGTTATGAATTATCTTATGGATAATGGAGTTAAAATTCCTGAGGATATATCTATAGCTGGATTTGATGATATACCTGCATCAACAATAGTAAGACCAGCTCTTACAACTATAAAGCAAGATATTGGAGTAAGAGCAGAAACTGCAATGAGATTATTAAATGAGCTTATAAATGGATATATTAAAGAAAACAATATAATACTGCCAGTAGAACTTGTTGAAAGAGGCAGCGTTAAGCCTTTAAAAGATAAAGTATAAATATGGATTTAAATTATCATTTCATATATGGGAGGTTGAACTATGGGAAGTATAGAGAAGGAGAGACAGATAGTATTAAAAGAAGATTTAATAAAAGGATTTAAGGATGTAGGAATAAAAGAAGGACAATCTATAATGGTGCATACATCATTAAGCAGTCTTGGCTTTGTCTGTGGAGGCCCTCAAATTGTAATAGAAGCTCTTATTGAAAGTGTAGGAAAAGAGGGAACTATAATAATGCCGACTCAAAGCTGGAAGAACCTAGATCCAGACACTGGTGTTCATTGGGAAGAACCTAAAGAATGGTGGCAGACTATAAGGGATAACTGGCCAGCTTACAATAAGGATATTACTCCAACAAATACTATGGGAGCTGTTGCAGAGATGTTTAGAAAATGGCCTGGAGCTATAAGAAGTGACCATCCAGCACGTTCTGTAGCAGCCTTAGGGAAATATGCATCATATTTAACTGAAAATCATGATTTATGTAATATTTTTGGTGATGACTCTCCAATAGATAAGCTGTATAAATTAGATGGATATGTCCTTTTGATTGGGGTTGGATATGATAAGAATACTTCTATACATTTAGCAGATGCAAAAGCTGAATATCCAGGAAAGCATAATATTATAGAAAGCAGTGCTGTAATGGTTGATGGAAAGAGAAAATGGATATCATATGAAACTCTTGCAGTAGATGGAGAGGATTTTATTGAAATTGGAGCAGATTTTGAAAATAAATATAATGTGAATGAAGTTAAGATAGGTAATGCAGTAGTCAAGTTTATGAGACAAAGAGAAATTGTTGACTATGCTATTAAGTGGATTGAAAAAAATAGAAAGTAGGATGACGTATATGTTTGATAAAAAGAAATTTTATAAAGAAATACGTCATATAGCAATTCCAATTACTTTACAGAGTTTTTTTGAATCATCAGTCAGCGTAATTGATCAGATAATGGTAGGACAGCTTGGGAGCATAAGTATAGCAGGAGCAGGAATTGGAGGAAAATTTTCGTCTCTACTTTGTGTAACAGTTTCAGGAATAGCAGCAGCATCTGGAATTATAGCAGGAAAAGCATTAGGTAACAGTAGGTATGATGATGCATATATAATGTCAAATTTATATATTGTATGTATTTTCAGTTATGTTATTTGTGAAAGTATCAAATATGATATTAGGGGGAGGAACCTTAAGAAGCGGAGGAAATACAAGAATAGTAATGCTTATAGACATTATTGGAACATGGATATTTGGAATTCCTAATAGTTTTTAGAAAATTTAGTTTGAAAATATTATAAGCTGGATAAGTTGAATATATGTTAGATATATTAGTCACTTATTCAGCTTTTTAATATAAAAAAACTCTATAAAATTAAATAGATTATTAGTTTAGTCTATATTGAGTATCTTATCAGAATTGAATGTATTATTTGCTGGTTTATTTTTATATGAACCATAAATCCATACAATAAATAAAGATAAGAACTGTGCAAGCATAACCCTTACAATCTGCATACTGTCTGCTTGAGATGGAGTTACTACATGGAGAAGATTTATTATTGAATTATTAAATGTATGGAAGAAGAAACCAGCCCATAAAGAACCAGTATATTTTACTAAAAGTCCAAGTTTTATTCCTACGATAAATGAGAGCATTATATAAGTCTGAAAATGAAGCATATTAAGAAAAGTAAAATTAATGGTTTTGTATTAAATGATTTTTTAGTGGGAATCATATCTTAGTCCTCCTTTAATTTTAATATTTATTTTAAATTAATATTGGCTTTAATTATGTTGAACTGATTATCAATAAGGCTTTCAGGAAGATTGGATGATAATGCAATTATATACATACCTTCAAGGAGAATGAGTATCTGACGGCTGTAGCCTTCAAAATCAGTAATATCTATTTCCTTGGACTGTGCACCATATTTAAGGATTAAGCTTAATACATATGCTGAATTATTAAATCTATCACAAACAATTTTACTGTAAAAAGGATCATTCTTTTTAGAAAAAAAGAATTCATGCATTGCAATAATTAATGTGTTTCTAATATTTTTAAGATATTTATTCTTTTCACTTAAGTAATCATCAAAGATTATTTTAAAGGGCACATTATTGTTTATTAAATTTATATAATAATTATTTTGATCATTCGTTGTATTAGACATTATTTCAATAAATATTTCTTCGGTATTTTTATAGTACTTATATAGGCCTCCACGACTGATATTGCATTCATTTACTATATCTGTCATTGTGACGGATGTAAATCCTTTTCTAATAAATACTTGGGTTGCATTTTTTAAAATATATTCTTTTTTCAATTTGGATTTTAGCTTCATATCTATCGCCACTATATAAATATAAAAGCAAAATAAAAGGAGGTAAAGTGTTTGGATTATAGAAATAGATGAGTTATTTATATTAATAAACAATATAAAATGAAAAATATTAATGTTCGTCATTTGATATGATTATATAAAATTATTGTTGATTATTTCTAAAAAATAGGATAAAATGAATTTGAAAAGAGAATAATTAGAAAGAATTTAGCTTTATTATTCACTTATATAAGTCCTGCGATATGGGGAGGATGTTTCTACTGAGCCACCGTAAATTGCTCATCCTATAAGTGTTTGCGAAAATTTTATAATTAGTAAACAAAGGGAGATGTATATTATGAAGTATGATGTAATAATAGTAGGTGCAGGTCCAGCTGGAATATTTACAGCTTATGAGTTAAAGAAACAAAAACCAGAAGCAGAAATTCTTTTAATTGAAGAAGGTAAAAGTGTAGATAAAAGACAATGTCCAAAAAGTAAATTAAAAAAATGCGTATCTTGTAAGCCTTACTGTAATATAACTTCCGGGGTTTCAGGCGCAGGAGCATTCTCAGATGGAAAATTATCATTAAGCTACGAAGTTGGAGGAGATCTTCCAGAATTAATAGGTTCAGATGTAGCTCAAGAATATATAGATTATACTGATTCAATTTATTTGAATTTTGGTGCAGATCCACATGTTGAAGGTATCGGAAATAATGAAGCAGTAAAGGATATAAGAAGAAAAGCAATACAGGCAGGTTTAAAATTAGTTGACTGTCCAATAAGACATTTAGGAACAGAAAAGGCTCATGAATTATATTTAAAGCTTCAAAGTCATCTAGTTCATTCAGGAGTTGAACTTAGATGTGATACAGTTGTTAAAGATCTTATAATAGAAAACTATACAATTAAAGGAGTGCTTCTTTCAGATTCAATGACAAAGACACAGGATGAAGTAGTAGAAGGAAAGAAAGTAGTTGTAGCTACAGGAAGAAAGGGTGCAGACTGGCTTAAAGAAATGTGTGTGACACATGATATAGCTCATAAAGCTGGTACAGTAGATATTGGAGTAAGAGTTGAACTTAGAAATGAAATAATGGAAAGTGTAAATAATGTTCTTTATGAATCAAAGCTTATAGGACATCCAGCTCCATTTAAGGATAAAGTAAGAACCTTCTGCCAAAATCCAGGTGGATTTGTAAGCCAGGAAAACTACGATAATAACCTTGCAGTAGTAAATGGACATTCATATAAAGAAAAGAAATCAAATAATACAAATCTTGCAATATTAAGTTCGCATAACTTTTCAGAACCATTTAATGAACCAATTGAATATGGTAGAAAAGTTGCAGAACTTGTAAACATGCTTGGTAACGGAAGTATATTAGTACAAAGATTTGGTGATATCCTTGATGGAAAAAGAACTTGGGAAAAGGAATTATCTCAATCTAATACTAAACATACATTAGTAGATGCTGTGGCAGGAGATATTACAGCAGCAATACCTTACAGAACAATGACTAATATAATTAATTTTATACAAGCCATGGATGTAGTAGTACCAGGTTTCGCAAGTCCAGAAACTTTACTTTATGGACCAGAAGTTAAGTTCTATAGTAATAAGATTATATTAGATGAAAACTTTGAGACAAACATCAAAGGACTTCACTGTTTAGGAGATTCAAGTGGATGGACAAGAGGACTTATGATGGCTTCAGCTATGGGAGTTATGATGGGAAGAAAACTTTCAAGTGAAGTTGAAGAAAAGGAACTTGTTACAGTATAGGCAAACGAATATACCTGACTAGGTTTTGTTGGTAAAATAAATTATAATAAATATATAATTTATTTACAGTAGGAGAGTGTGTAGTATTGGATTTTAAAAGTATTCATCATATAGCTATAATAGGAAGTAGTTATGAAAAATCAAAACGCTTTTATGTGGATTTGTTAGGTGCAGAAGTGATTCGTGAGAATTACAGAAAAGATAGGGATGATTATAAAATAGATCTATTTTTAGCAGGTTGTGAAATTGAACTATTTATAATTAAGGATAGACCTCAGCGTCCAAGTTATCCAGAAGCTTTGGGATTAAGACATTTAGCTTTTAAGGTTGATAGTGTAGAGGAAACTGTTAAAAGATTAAATGAGCTTGGAATAGAAACGGAACCTATTAGAGTAGATGAATTTACAGATAAAAAAATGACTTTCTTTTCAGATCCAGATGGACTTCCTTTAGAAATTCATGAATAATAGAATATAAATAATTATAACAGCTTTAACCATAAACTTGATTATTATTAAAGCTGTTATTTATTTTATAGATAATTTAAAAATTTATCTTGAATTTGGTTAATTATAAATATAATTTACTAGTTTAAATGAGACAGTTCATTAAGTTTAGATGAATTTAACAAAACAAGGAAATAAGGTATAATATTACAAAAATATTGTTATAATTCAATATAAACTAAAAATAAATATAATTAATTTATTTCTTTGGGTTAATAACAAATTAGATAGGAGGCAGTATGGAAAATAAGAAGATAATATATGTACTATCTATATTAATAATGTTGCTAGTTTTTGCAGCATCATTAATAGGTGTATTAAGCAATGAGATACACGTACATCCTAATGTTATTACAGCATTTGATGAAGAGATAGAACTATACCAAAAAGGCCTGTATCACAGAGATTCAGTATCAATGGCAACACAGGCAATTGCACAAGATATAGTGACATTAATAATTGGGATTCCAATGGCGTTAATTTCATTATTTCTTATTAATAAAGAAAATAAGAAGGGGATTTTCCTTTTAACTGGTATAATAGGATATTTTTTATACACATATACTTCATATTCTTTTTTAGCATTTTTTAATTCATTTTATCTAGTATATTTGGCTATTATGGCATTGTCGTTTTATGATTTTATACTTTGTATATGTGAATTAAACAGATACAGATTAAAGGATGAATTTTCAGATAAATTTCCTCAAAAAGGTTTAAGTATATTTCTATATATTACTGGTATAGTCATTGGATTAATATGGCTTGGAAGAATTATACCAGCAATCATAAATAACAGTGCACCAGTTGGGCTGGAACATTATTCAACGCTTGCAATTCAGACACTTGATTTAGGTGTTGTTGTGCCAGCTTGTTTTGTTACTGGATATCTTTTGAGAAAAGGAAAACAAATGGGGTATTTATTTTCGATTGTTTTAGTTATTAAAGCTGTTACAATGACAGCAGCAGTAAGTGCTATGGCTATTTCTATGAAATTACATGCTGTAGAAGTAAGCTGTGTAGAGTTTGTTGTATTTCCTACTATATTCTGCATATGTACTTTTTTTATGATACGAATATTGAGACAGGTGCAGTAATAATATATGAGCGTTGCCATTTGTGGCAATGCTTTATTTATATATTGAATAACCATAAATTTAAATATGACTCTCTTATTAATAAATAGTAGAGAGCCATATTTTTTGCTTTTAATATTTTCAATTGTAAAGTTGTTCGAATATATTTTCATTGTTAATGTTTATATATGATTTAATTAGTGCAATAATACTTCAAAAATTATAATAATTGTTTTGAAGATTCTACAGTTATTTCAAAAACTCTTGATAAGAATGGGAATTTTTCTTTCATCATATCGAATTCTGATCCAGATTCAATGAATTTTCCTGTACCTTCAATTAAGAATCCAGTACCTTGATAACCATTGAAGCCTTCAACTTCTCTGCTTCCTAAAGTTACTTTTATTTTATTGTTAACTGCTATATCTTTTTCTGCACTTCTAAATCCTGCAGCAGGAAGTAAAATTCTTTCATCGTCTGTTACATATAAATATGAATTCCAAGTATTAGTTACATTTGGTTCTCCTGAACCCCATGTTGTAATTGAAACTACACCTTCGTGTTTTAAAACTTCATAAAATTTTTCTGATAACATTGTGCATTACCTCTTTTCTTTTGATTGTAGATAACATTAATCGTGGATAGATTTTGTCTGTAATTCATGCTATATTATTTTTTGGACTTTGTCAAATAAAATTTAAAATACCCAAAATATATTGATAGTGTTTGTTGAATGGTGTAAAAATATAATATATTATATAAAGACATATAATATTTAAAAGGAGTATTAATAAATGAAATTTTCAGTAGGCGTAGAATATGCAATTCATTGCTTAGTATATATGGTAAAAATGAAGGAAGGGCAGTCTATAGGAATTAGAGATTTAGCTACATTTCAAGGTATATCAGAAACATATTTGTCAAAAGTATATGCAAAGCTTAGCAAGGCTGGAATAATAAAATCTACCCCAGGTGTAAAAGGTGGATATGAGTTAGCTAGAAGTGCAGAAGAAATTACTTTCTGGGATGTTGTTGAAGCTGTAGAGGGAAAAGAACATTTCTTTCAGTGTGCAGAAATAAGACAAAATGAAATATTAATTAGTGAAGATAGTATACAGGAAAGCCATAAAAATTGCCCATGTTTAATAAATGTAGTAATGCTTGAAGCTGAAAATGCTATGAAAAATTATTTAAAGACAAAAACTTTAGCATGGCTTCATAATGAAGTATATAATGAAATTTTTACAGAAGACATGAAACAAAAAACAATTCAATGGTTCGATGATAAAAGTAAATAACATAATCAAGAAATATATTATAAAATGCAAAAAGACTAAAGCATTAAACGCCTTAGTCTTTTTGTGTTTTATAGTGTTTTAATTAGCTATACATTAGTTTTCAAGTTATTTGATACAGTTTCAGATTTTTTTAAGCCTTTCATCTTAATAACGAAAGTAGCTATACATGCAACTGTAACAACAGATGAAATTATATTTGAAATAGTAAGATTTAATTGGAATCCTTCTTTTGCTTGAAGAATATAAGTTATGCTTACCATAGTCATAAATATTGCAGGAATTATAGCAACAAAGTAATTCTTTTTATTTTTGTATAAATAAACTGAAGCAGCCCACAAAGTAACCATTGCAAATGCCTGTGTAAGCCATGTCATATATCTCCATAAAATAGGGAAGTCAACAAAGGTAAAGAATATTGCAACTATAAATAGTGGAATAGCGATAATAAGTCTGTTTTTAATCTTATCTTGTGGATAGTTAAGTATTTCAGCGAGATTAATTCTAGCACTTCTAAATGAAGTATCACCAGTACTTATAGGACAAACAACTATTCCTAATATTGCAATTACACTTCCTATTGGTCCTAGAAGTTCTTTAGTTATTTCAAATACAGCACCAGATGGACCTGCTTTTCCTAAAACTACAGCTGCAAGATCAGCCTCACTTCCATAGAAACCTAAACCTGCTGCTATCCATACTAATGCAACTACACCTTCAACAATCATTGCTCCATAAAATACGCTTCTTCCAGCCTTCTCATTTTTCAAACATCTTGCAGTTAATGGAGACTGAGTAGCATGGTAACCAGATACAGCACCACATGCAATTGTAACGAACATATTAGGCCACATTGCTACATTGTTAGGATGTAAATTTGCAAGTGAAACTTCTGGAATATGATATCCTTGGAATAATATTGCACCACCTACACCAACAGCCATAAATAATAATGCAGCACCAAATATAGGATATAGTTTTCCGATAATTACATCAATAGGAAGCATTGTAGCTAAGAAATAATAAGCGATTATAGCGAAAACCCAAAATGTTTTATTAAATTGTTCTGGAGTTAAAGCTGCTAAAAGTGCTGCTGGGCTTGTTATAAATACAATACCAACAATCATACAGAAAAATACTGTAGTTACTCTCATAACTTTTTTTACTGTATTACCTAAATACATTCCATGAATTTCAGAAAGACTTTCACCATTATGTCTTAATGAAATCATTCCTGATAGATAGTCATGAACTGCACCTCCAAGGACACATCCAAAGATTACCCATAGAAATGCAACTGGTCCGAATAATGCTCCTTGAATAGCACCAAATACAGGACCTAATCCAGCTATATTTAAAAATTGTATTAAGTGAAGCTTCCATGTTGGCATAGGAATATAGTCTACACCATCTTCACATTCATATGCAGGTGTCTTTTTATTTTCATCTACACCAAATACTTTTTCGATATATTTGGAATAGAATAAAAAGCCACATAATAAAATAATAAGTCCTCCTATAAAAGTATACATTTTAATCCCCCCAAAAAAATAAAAAATTATTGCTTTAATACTTATTATAAATATTTTTGATAAAAAGTTAAATAAATATTGAAATTATTATCAATATGATATAATTAAAAGGTAAAAGTAGATAAAGTGATAAATTGAGAATATCTGTAAATGTTGTCATATGAAAGAAATTTATTATCGTAGCTAGAATAGGTATAAAACTTTTTCATAAATGATATATATTTAAGGTTAAATAAAGTTATATAGCAATAAGATTATATATATTATGAATTAAAAGAGTAATATTCAAAATATTGAAATCAAATTTCAGGTAAATATAATTAGGGAGGAGATTATGTATAAGAATAGATATAAATTTAAAGTAGGGAGCATGATATTGTCAGCTGCTTTCATTGTATTGACTACAGCAAGCCTTGGAGGTTGTAGTTATAAAGCAAAAATTGAAAAAGAAACTACAAATAGTGAGAGTGAAGAAAATGTAAAGGAACATAAAGAACTTGAGGATTTTAATAAAATTAATGCTGATGTAGATACTGGAGAGGTAAAGATAGTAAAAGGAGATAAATATGTTATTGAAACAGATTATGATAGTAAAAGATATAAGGTTACTTATGAGGTAAAAGGTGGAGAACTTGTAGTTCATGGAGAAAATAAAGATAAAGAATTAACATTCTTTAATTGGGGAAATAATAAATCAATCAAAATAAGAATATATGTACCAGAAGATAAAATTAATGAAATAAATATGGATATGGGCAGTGGAAATTCTAAAATTAAATCTATAAGTGCAGATAAGCTAAAAATTGACTGTGGATCAGGAAATGTAGAAATAGAGAATGCAGATTATAATAAGATGAATATTGAAATGGGTAGTGGAAATTTTGATGGAGATAAGATTAAATGCGATGAAATGAACGTACAAAGTAGTTCTGGTATTATTTGTTGTGATTCTTTGGAAACTAATATGTTAAACATAAAGACAAGCTCTGGAAATATTGATTTAGAGGGTGAATTAAAGGGAAAGAATACTATAGAAGCTTCATCAGGATGTATAGATATAAAGACATCACTCAGTAAAAAAGATTATTCATATGATATTAGCTGTAATAGTGGAGAAATAGAGGTTGATGGGGAAGAAATGAAGAATAAATATAAAAATAATAATATAAGTGCACCAAATTCATTTAATATTGAATGTTCTAGTGGTGATATAAATATTAGATTCTAACTATAGATTTTCTTATGTTTTTATATATTTATCTATTTTCAGCTATTATTTTAAAGGTAAGAAACTTGATGACACAGAAATGTGTTGTTGAGTTTTTATATGTTTCTAAAAAAGCAAAGAAAATTTATGTGTATTACTTGCGAGTTTTGATTTAAGAAAAATTTTTATAATTTAGAATTATTTTAGAATTTAATAGTATAAATATCCTATATATGACTATAATTGCATTAAAAAATAGCATTTTAGCTACTTACTAAAAAGTGAGTACTTGTCAATCAAAATATTTAGATATATATTAAAAATGTGATGTGGGTAAATCAAATTAAAAAATAGCAATAACGAAAAATCCCTTAAATAAGCAAGTATTACAAAATTAATATTATGATAACCTATTGAATATACTGTCTTTTATAAACAACTGACGTTGCAGCCGAAGGAGCTTACTGTTATTTCTAATA
>DPOH01000024.1 GCA_003539755.1 Clostridium sp. | reverse complement strand
AGATAATACTTGTGAAATCAAGCCACCTGGATCAATTCTAATATTATTTAATCCTAATAATTGATTTCCATTGCCTTCAACTTGAACATTAAAACCTGTCCAAAATGGACCCGGGTCTGTTGAAGAAGCTGTAGATTGCTCAAATCCACCGTTTTGAATATAATTTGCCATTTTCGTTCTCCTTTCTTTTATAACAATAGAATTTATTATTCAACTCAAATAATGTTACTTTTCACTTAATTTTTATTAATATATATTTTTTCATTGCAAGTCATTTGCATTTAGTTGTATAATATATTTTTGTTAAAGGAGTGATTTTGTGATAAATATAAATAATTTATGTTTTTCTTATATAAAAGGAAATAATTTAATCAATAATATTAATTTGCATATTCCTAAAGGAGCTTATGTATCTGTATTAGGAGAGAATGGGAGCTGCAAAAGTACATTAATTAAACTTATATTAGGACTTTTAAAACCTGATTCAGGTATTATTACTATAGATTCATCAAAAATATCTTATGTTCCTCAAAGAGTTGATAATTTCAACAGTGATTTTCCATTAACAGTAAAAGAACTTCTGCTTTTACAAGCAAAAGCTTTAAAAATAAAAAATAAAGAAATTGTTAATAATGTTTTAAAAGAAGTTAACATGTCTGAATTTAAGAATAAATTAATAGGAAACTTATCTGGTGGACAGCAACAAAGAATCTTTATTGCTCGTGCACTTATAGGCGATCCTGATTTAATAATCTTAGACGAACCTTCTACAGGCGTAGATGAAAAAAGCCAAAATGAAATCTATCCTTTACTAAAAAGTTTAAATATTAATAAAGGAAAAACTATTATTTCAGTTGAACATAATTCAAAAATTGCTCTAAAATACTCAACACATATTCTAAAAGTTGAAAATGGATCATTTACTTTATATAAAACTTCAGAATTTATAAAACAAATGAAAAATGATAAAGACTCTATCCACAAAATCGTATAATCATAGAAAGGTAATAATATGTTTGAATTAAGTTTTATGCAAAATGCCTTTATGGCAGGTTTTATAGTTTCAATTTTATGTCCTTTTATTGGACTTTTCATAGTACTTAGACGTCATTCAATGATTGGTGATACATTATCCCATTCTTCCTTTGCTGGTGTTGCTATAGGACTTGTTGCTGGTACTAATCCAATTATTACTTCATTTATCTTTACAAGCATATGTGCAGTAGTAATTGAATATTTACGAAGCTACTATAAAAAATATGCTGAACTTGTAATGTCCATAGTTCTTACTTTAAGCTTAGGGCTTGCAATAATACTTATAAGTAGCGGAAAAGCTTCTGCAAAAGTAGATTCTTTCTTATTCGGAAGCATACTTACTGTTTCAAGACAAGATATCTATTTAATTGCAATTGTTGGTTTAATATGTATAGTTTGTTTAATTCTTTTATATAATAAATTAGTATATATAACTTTCGATGAAGCAGGTGCTAAAACAGCTGGAATCAATATAAAATTAATAAATTATATATTCACATTGTTAGTTGCCGCAACAATTTCTATCTCTATAAGAGTTATGGGAATATTAGTTGTTTCTTCGATAATGGTTGTTCCTGTTGCAACTGCAATGCAGCTAAAAAAAGGATTTAATAAGACATTAGTCTTTTCATTAATTTTTGGTATGTTAGATGTAATGATTGGTCTTATCTTATCTTATTATATAAATAGTGCTCCAGGTGGAACAATTGCATTAACATCAGTTATATTTTTATTATTAACGTTAATTTTTAAGAATATTTTTCATAAAGAAGTGTAAACATTCAATTATATAGTTAATAATTAATTTAAAAAGGAAAAAGAACAAGTATATTTTACTTATTCTTTCTCCTTTTTTTGCATTCTTTACAAACTCCTTTTAACACTAAATCATGTTGAGTTAATGTAAAGCCTGTTTCATTTTGTACTATTTCTTCTATCTGACTCATAGGACAAGGTATTTCTATTTCTTTGTGGCATATATCACATTTTAAATGATGTCTATGATTCTGCTTTTTTAATCTATATGAAAAAACACCATCATTAAGAGTTATTCTTTCTATTATTTCCTTTTCTACAAAAAGCTCTAATGTTCTATAAACTGTACTCAAATTAATATTTTCGTTTTTCTCTCTAAAAATCTGATATATCTTTTCCGCACTCAAACTGCTTTCTGAATTTTTAAGTATACTTAAAATCTCAATTCTTCCCTTAGTAATCTTAATATTTTTCATTTTTAGAAATTCTTTAGATTCCATTTGTATATCCCCTAACTACTACATAAGATATTATCTCTTATTATAGCATAATATCTTACTAATTAATTATAAGAATATCATTTTCAAGCCAAAAATTATTAACGCTGCTCCACCAAAAAAATTAGCGTACTTAGCCATAAAATCATTTTTTTTTATATACTTATCCAAAATAAAAGCACAATTAGTAAATAACACTGTTATTAATCCTATAATCAAAGAATAAATTAATAATACTGATATACTAGGAAGATTATGAAATGTAGTAAAACCTATTACTAATGCATCAATACTTACTGATATTCCAAGTATAAGGCATGTACTATTTTTTATAAGCATTTTATTTTCTTTTTCTTCAAGGCCATCAATTATCATAAGTACACCAACGATTCCCATAATAATTCCTCCTGCAAGAGATGGTATGTCAGCTATATAAACATCAAAAAGATGTCCCATGTTTCCCCCCATAAATGTAAACAGAAATTGAAAAAAAGAGAATGATGATACAAATTTTATTTTATGTCTTCTCTCCAAAATAGGATTAAGACCTATTCCAAGTGCCACACCAAATGCATCCATAGCTAGTGCTGTACCAATAATAAAAACATATGATAATACCATAAACATTTTCCCCTTTAATGTAGTTAAATTTATAATTTCTAAATTTAGTCTTTAATACATTACTTAACTTAATCACTTACACCTAACATATTATTACTATATTAACTTAACCATTCTTTTATTCATTCCAATATAATTTTCCACATACGGTATTTAATTAATCATTTACATTTATTCAACTAGCATTTATTTTTGAAAAAAACTTTATTTAATATACTTTTTGTTGTATATTAATAAATAGAGTATAATTTTTTTTATATAGAGTACAATATTTAATTTAATAGTGTATCACAAGGAGGAAGTTTAATGGCAAATTGTATTATAGCTCAATCTGGAGGACCAACTTCAGTTATTAATTCTAGTGTAGTAGGGCTTCTACATGCAAATAAAGAATTAGGAGCTTTTGATAATGTTTATGGTGGCTTAAATGGTATTGAAGGTATTTTAAATGGCAATATAATTAATCTTTCTGAGAAATCTGATGAGGAAATAAATACTTTTAGATTCACTCCATCTTCTGGTTTAGGATCTTGCAGATATAAATTAAAAGATATAAATTCATCATTGGAAGAATATGAAAAATTAATTGACATCCTTAAGTCTCACGATATTAAAGCTTTCTTCTATGTTGGTGGTAATGATTCAATGGATACTACTGCTAAGCTTTCAAAATATGCAGAACTTAATAATATTGATATAAAGTTTATTGGAATACCAAAAACTATAGATAATGATTTAATGTATACAGACCATACTCCAGGATTCGGAAGTGCAGCAAAATTCATAGGAACAACTGCAATTGAAACATATTTAGATGCATCTGTTTACATAAATAATGGTATATTCATTTTAGAAACAATGGGAAGAGATACTGGATGGCTTGCTGCATCTGCTTGTATAGCAAGAGTAAATGACAAGCCAGTAGCTGATTTTATCTATCTTCCTGAAACAGCATTTGATAAAATTAAATTTATAAATGATGTTAGAAAAAGATTTGAAGAAAATAATAAAGTATATATTGTAGCATCTGAAGGATTAAGAGATGAAGATGGACGTTTTATTTCTGAACTTGAAAGTTCATCTCAAGATAATTTTGGTCATGCACAATTAGGTGGAGTATCACATTATTTAAGAATGCTTATAATTGAGTCTGGAATCACAAAAAGAGTAAAAGCTTTAGAATTAGGTGTATTACAAAGATGTGCAATGCACTGTGCTTCTTCTACGGATCTTACAGAAGCTTATGAAGCTGGTAAAGCGGCTCTTCAATATGCTGCAAATGGAGAAACTGGTAAAATGGTTACTATAGAAAGAACTTCAAATTCTCCTTATACTGTTCACTATGGATTAATTGAAGCAGATAAAGTTGCAAATAATGTAAGCTATTTCCCTAAAGAATGGATTAATGAAGAAGGAAATTTTGTTACTGAAGAAGCTTATTCATACTTTGAACCACTTATAAAGGATCTTCCAAACTTAGAATTTGAAGGAAACCTTCCAAAATATACTGTATTTAATAAACACTAATTACATATAAAAAAGAATGAAGAAGAAAGCATTAGTGATAATCTTTCAATCTTCATTCTTTTTTTAATACTTCAATATTCCCTTTGAAATATCTTCTATTGCATTTAAAAATATATCTACTTCTCCCAATGAATTATATGGTGCAAAACTCACACGTATCATTCCAAGCATTTTTTTATTGGGATTCTCCAAAAACTCTTTTGCTTCTTCTTCTGTTGCATTCATAAGTCTTCTACAATATGGATGTGCACAAAACCATCCATGTCTTACAGAAATTCCTCTTTTCTGTGCAAGAACACATGCTACATCATGATGATACATGTTTTCAATATTAAATGTTGTGATTCCAAGTCTATCATCAATATTTTCATTATCTCCATAATTTATTACTTTAGGAATTGCTTTTAATCCATCTACTATATATCTTAATAAATTATTTTCCTGCTTTTCAATATAGTCAAATCCTATTGTATTTAATACAGTCAATGAATTTATAAGTGCCATAACTCCTAAAAAATTTGGTGTACCTGGTTCATCTTTATCAGGTGGATCAAGATAAGTAACTTCATTATCTAATACTAAATCAACAGTTCCTCCACCTACATAATCAGGGTCTGCAATTTTAAATTCTTCTTTTAATCCTATTATTACACCAATTCCAAAGGGTGAATATACCTTATGTGATGAAAATACTAAGAAATCAATATCCTCATCTTCTGATTTTCCACTAATACTTACCCTTCTATGAGGTACAAGTTGTGCTCCATCAACAATTAATTTTGCTCCATATTTATGAACTATTTTTGCAATATAATGCATATCATTAATATACCCTGTCACATTAGATGCGCCACTTAAGGAAACATATTGAACCTTCCCCTTATTTTTTATAAGTTTTTCCTCTAATTCATCTATCTTTAATCTACCATTACTATCAATTTCAATATAATCAACTTTTCCTCTATTCCTCCATGGAAGATCATTTGAGTGATGTTCCATTCTTGAAGATATAACAATTTCATTTTCCTTTTTAGTTAATGTTCTAGCCAGTTTATTTATTGCCTCAGTTGTGTTATTTACATATATAACCACATATTTATCCTTGCTACGTACTTTAAAAAAGTCCATAAGATAATCTTTTGATTGATGATACAAGTTAGTAGTTATTTCTGCCTTCTGACCTGTTCCTCTTCCTATTGATGCATAGGTATTGCTCAACTTTTCAATATAATCAATACTTGATTTAATAGGTGGAGTTGTAGCCGCATTATCAAAATTTATTCCATCTATGCATTTTCCATTACAGTCACACACTTTTTCATCTAAGCCAATAAATAAATCTTTAATGTTCTTTTTGCTTTTTATCCTCATAATGCATCTCCTCCAATTATATAATATTCTTGTTATATAATTATGTGCATTAAGCAAATTCATATAGGAAATAGAAATATTAGATGTATATAAAAAACCTGTGTACTATATAAATTTAAAATTTCATATTATATAACGTAAATATCATACATTTTAAAAGACATTCTTAATTTGTGTATAGCAAGGAGGTTGCAAAATGAGACCAGATGAAAAATATATGTCTGAAGTTAACTTAAAAAATGATTCAGACTTCTACTTTACTCCTCCATCATTTGATAGGAGTATTTTCAGAGATAATCCTAATGACCAAAATGATAACAATTTTTTAGATCTATATCCTGATGAAACAGAAAATTCTGAACTATATTGCTATTATAATATTTCAGGGGATTGTGAGAAAAAAAACACAAAAGATTTTGACAAAACTAAAAATCGAATACCTACCACCTTTGATATTTTACGAGGATTAGATTTAGACTTTGAAGAAACCCTTGAACCCTATAAAAATTCAAATGATATAGATAAAATCTATTCAGAAATTGAATTGAAAAATCCAGGACTTTATGAGACTTTTGCTAAATATGGAGTTCCTGATCCTATATCTCAAGTAATTACTAAGAGATTAATCAAATTAACATTACTATATCATAATAGAGATGAGCATAATTGATC
>DPOH01000288.1 GCA_003539755.1 Clostridium sp. | reverse complement strand
TTTATATTTACCTCTTATCCTATAAAAAGTAAAATTATATTGTAATCAAGAATACGATTTCAGAAAACGAAATCAAAAAGGGAAAAGAGGGCGTAAATATGAAAATTAAAAAGGTATTATCAATTCTATTAACTGCATCAATTGCAGCAACTTGTATGTTGGGATGTGGATCTTCAAGCACAACTAGCAGCAGTTCATCAGGATCTGCTAGCTCTTCTTCAGATGGAACTATTACATTAAAGGTTTGGGCACCACAAGAAGATCAAACTCCAAGTGATAAATATCCAAATGGTATTATTCCTTATCTTTGCGATAAGTTTAATGAAGAACATTCAGAATGGAATATTAAATTTGAATATGCAGCAGTATCTGAAGGTGATGCTAATAAAGAAGCATTAAAGGACTTAGATGCTACAGCAGATGTATTCTTATATGCTAATGACCAAATTCCAAGTATGGTTGAAGCAGGAGCTATCTCAAAACTTGGTGGTAAATATGTTGATGAAATGAAAGCAAATAACAGTGAAGCAATGGTTAATTCAGTAACATATAAAGATGGAGTTTATGGATTCCCATTCACACCAAATACATTTATGTTATTCTACGATAAAAGTAAATACAGTGCTGATGATGTAAAAAATCTTGATAAGATGATGGGTAAAGATTTAGGGGATGGAGTATCTAACTTCTCATGTCCAATTAATAATAGCTGGTATATTTCTTCATTCTACTATGCAGGCGGTGGAGAATTATTCGGACCAAATGGTACAGATGAGAATGCAGGTATGACATTTGGTGATCATCCAGAAGTTACTAAATATCTTGTAAACTTAAAGAATAACCCTAAATACTTCTGTGAACCTGCAGATTCAACAGGTGCTTCATTAACTAAATTTACAGATGGTAAGTTAGGAGCATTCACTACTGGTTCTTGGGATGCAGCAGCAATTAAAAAGGCTTTAGGTGATAACATGGGAGTAACTCAACTTCCAACAATAACATTAGATGGACAAGAAAAACAATTAAGATCTTTTGCAGGATCAAAAGCAGTTGGTGTAAATCCTAAGTGCAAGAACATGGAAGTTGCAGTAGCACTTGCAGCATACTTAGGAGGAGAAGAATCACAAAAATTACACTATGAAGTTAGAGGATATGTTCCAACTTGGAAATCAGTTACAGAATCTGATGAAGTTAAAAATGATGCAGTTGCTTCAGCTGTAATTGCAGAAATAAACAATGCTTCTAAAACTCAACCAATGGTTAAGAAAATGGATAACTACTGGAGTCCAGCAGAAGCAATGGGTAAATCTATTATCCAAGGAGATATAACTTTAGATAATGCTGACCAAAAGACTAAAGATATGGGCGAAAGCATGAACAAATAGTATTAGTAATATTTATTAAACCTATAAGGAGCCTTATATAAAGGCCCCTTATATAAAAAGGAGGAATTTAAGGTGGTAAAACACGAACCAAAAGAACCTTCAAAGAATATTTCTGCAATTGATAAAAAGAATGCAGAATATACGGTTTCAAATGCATTTAAATATGGTGATAAATTTACTAAGCTATCAATGTTTATATTAGGTGCTGGAAACCTTGCTCATAAAGAGTATACAAAAGGTATCTTATTTTTATTAACAGAAATTTTATTTATAGTTGAATTAATTACAAAAGGATTTAATTCAATATATATGTTAGGATCACTTGGTGAAAAAGAAACAGGTGAAATATTTAATGAATCTAAACAAGTATATGAGTATGTTATAGGCGATAACTCAATGCTTATTCTGCTATATGGTGTTGCTACATTTTTTATGATAGCAGGTTTCGTAGTAATATGGAGAGCAGCTGTAAAGTCTGCATATAAAGTACAAGTTAAGAGTATGAGAAATCAACATATTCCTACATTCAAGGAGGAAATGTTAACATATTTAGATGGTAATCTTCATAAAACTTTATTATTCTTACCATCAATGGGTATTATATTATTTACTATTATCCCAGTAATATTTATGATGACTATGGCCTTCACAAATTATGACAGAGACCATCAGCCACCAGGAAATTTATTCCACTGGGTTGGATTTACAAATTTCCGTCAATTATTAGACTTTTCAGGTGAACTTGGACGTACATTCTGGCATGTATTAGGATGGACAGTAGTATGGGCAGTATTTGCTACATTCCTAAATTATTTCTTTGCTATGATAATTGCATTAATAATCAATCGTAAAGGAACTAAATTTAAATCATTCTGGAGATTTGGTTTTGTATTATCAATAGCTGTTCCACAATTCGTATCATTACTAATTATGAATACAATGCTTCAACCAGAAGGTGCTGTTAATATTCTACTTAGAAATTTAGGGTTCTTAGCACAAGGTCAGTCACTTCCTTTCTGGACTGATGTTACTTGGGCGCGTGTAACACTTATAGTTGTTAACTTATGGGTTGGTATTCCATATGGTATTTTAACTATGACTGGTATTCTTCAAAATATTCCAGAAGATTTATATGAAGCTGCTAGAGTAGATGGAGCAAAACCAGTTACAATATTCTTTAAGATCACATTACCATACATGTTATTTGTAACTGCACCAAAATTAATTACTGATTTTGTTGGAAATATAAATAACTTTAACGTAATCTTCTTATTAACTGGTGGTGCACCAGCAACAATGGAATATTATAAGATGTCAGCTGGTAAAACAGACTTACTTGTTACATGGTTATATAAATTAACTATAGACCAAAAAGACTATAACTTAGGTGCTGTTATAGCAATATTCATATTTATACTATCAGCCGTTTCTGCACTTGTAGTATTTAAAAGAACTGGATCATATAAAAATGAGGAGGGATTCCAATAATGAAGAGCAAAAAAGCAATAACCAATGCGCTTGTACACTTATTTCTTGCAGTTTTAGTTTTCATATGGGTACTTCCTATAGCATGGGTAATTTTAATATCATTTAGAGGTGAGAGTGGTGCATACACATCAACTTTCTTACCAAAATCATATACAATAAATAACTATATAAGACTATTTACTGAAACTGATTTATTCAATTTCCCTAGATGGTTCTGTAATACATTTGTAGTTGCAATATTTAGTTGTTTATTATCTACATTCTTTGTATTATCAGTAGCATATGTAATGTCAAGAATGAGATTTAAAAGCAGAAGAAAACTAATGGATATATCATTAATTCTTGGTATGTTCCCTGGTTTCTTAACAATGATTGCAGTTTACTACATCTTAAAAGCTATGGGATTAACTGAAGGAGCTTTAAAGCTTGTATCTTTAGTACTTGTATACTCAGGAGGAACTGGTATTACATTCTTCGTAGCTAAAGGTTACTTTGATACAATTCCAAAGGCAATTGATGAAGCAGCAATCATTGATGGATGTACAAGATGGCAAATATTCACAAGAATAACTATACCATTATCAAAACCTATTATAGTACAAACTATAGTAACAGCATTTATTGCTCCATGGATAGACTTTATATTTGCAAAAGTTATTTGTGGTACAGATACTCAATATTACACAGTAGCAATTGGTTTATGGAATATGCTTACTAAGGAAAACATAACAAACTTCTATACAAGATTTGCAGCTGGTGCAGTATTAGTTTCTATTCCAATAGCAATTTTATTCTGTTCAATACAGAAATACTATACACAAGGTAGTGCAGGTGCTGTAAAAGGTTAGAAAAATATTGTTACAGAATATAATTTGATGTATTATATAAAATATGACAAATTATGTATTCTGGGAGGAAGAAATATGAAAAAGCCTTTAATTTTGATATTTGCATTAATATATACTTTACAAAATATGATTGGGTGTTATAATAGCACCCAATCATTTCATAATAAAGATCAGTTTAATAAAGAGTATGAGGAAGCTAGTAATACTCCATTTGGAATACATCCTGAAACCATGACTTATACATTAGGTAAGATGACAGGAGAAAATAATTCTAATATGCCAGATGGTGATACTTATGAAAATAATGCTTATACTAGATATTTAAAAAATAAAATCAACATACAAAATATAAATGCATTTGAAGATATCGAAAATAATTATAATAACATGCTTAATATGGCTATTTCAGAAAATAACATCCCAGATATAATGGTTGTTAATGATTATTCTTATTTAAAACTTCTTATAGAAAATGATATGATTGCAGACTTAAGCGATGTTTATGAGAAATGTGCAAGCTCAAGAATG
>DPOH01000286.1 GCA_003539755.1 Clostridium sp. | reverse complement strand
GACATTCGCTTATATCTCTATTCTACTTTTCATTATACTCTAAGTCAATATCTGTTCAATATTTATACGTAATTAACAATAATTATATACTCCTTTATTATTAGCATATTTATATAAATATATATCAATTCGGTTTTAAATCAATAATAAATTGTTATATAGAGATTATTTCATTAAATTTTAAATTATGCCTACATCATATAAGGTTATAAAAAAAGATAGAATTCTTTTTTATAAGTGTTTCTATCTTTTTAAATTTAATATTATTATTTTTTATTAACTACTCTGTAAAAAATCATTTACCCTTTTTACTTCTTCTAATATTGTTTGAAATGAGTTTTCTTTTATTTCTGTAGTTTTTTCTTTTAATACCTTTCTAGGAACTAGAAGTATTCCAAGACGTCTAGTTTTATCATGAATGTGCATAAATTCTTCTATTTCCCCATTTTTCTTTTTAATTTTCATATTAACCCTATATAGACTTTTCTTTAAAATTTTATATATTTCTTTTTCTGAATCTACCTTATCTCCATTAATAGATAAGACCTTATCTCCAATTTCTAATCCATATTTACTCATTTGAGAATCTCTACTTATATCTAAAATAATTAATCCATCATCACTTAAAAATAGTGGATTATTAGTTTTCTCTGCTTTTCTTTGAATTCTAATCATAAATTCATGTGCTACTGGAGTAAAAATTACAGCAAATAATTCTCCTACTATTCCAAACCTAGCAATCTGCGAAATCATAACAACACAAATTCCATAAAATAATATATAACATCCACTAACTAATGCTTTTTTTCTTTTAGTTTTTGTAAATGTCACGTTTGAATATCCTATAACTGCATAAAAAGGCATAATTGCAACAATTCCAATTGCAGCTAAACCTGTCCCATTAATCAACTGCCACCAATGAGGTACATCAATACATAATTCAACTGAATTATATATTCCAGGTGCCATATTAATAAATATCATAGCTATGGGAAGAAGCCAATATCTTTTAAAAGTATATCCTCCAATAATTTTATTTTCTGATTCTTTAAATACAGGCATGGCACCTCTACTACCATCTAACATTACTAGTATTCCTTCCACAATATGAAGTATACCAACAAATAATAATAGATATACAATATCAATTTCAAATAATTCTTTATTAATTGTTTCTGGTAATACACTTGATAAAGCTTCAGTTAATATAGTTATTATCCCTAATATCCCAGCAGAATAAGAAAAACATATGTATTTGGGTGTGACAAACATTAATAATATAGAAATAAAAAATAAAAATTGTATTCCAGACTCATAATTAAATCTAACCCCAAGTTCTGTAAGTATTATACTGCCAACAGCCCCCCCCACAATACCAAATACAAATTGGGAAAGAGTAAGCTCCAAAGCTGACTCACCCTTTCCTCCAATTATTATACTTTGCATCGCTTGTATTTTCTTATTCTTAAAATAAAATACAAGCATTAGTATTACTAATATAAATACCAATGGAGATGATATAATTGCACTTGAAACACTTCTTAAAGTATAATTTATTAACTCCACTATTAATCCCCCTGTTCAATCTTTTCCTTAAGCTTATCTATTGCTGTATTCAATTGATTATCTGTTTTTCTATCGTAGCCAGATTCATCTATACCAATTGGTGTAGAAACTTCATAATTTGGCGCTATACCAATTTTATGAATATTTTCTCCATTAGGAGTGTAATACTTCGAAATAGTAACCTTTATACCGCCTATTCCGTTATTAAACTTTAATGTCTGTTGAACTATCCCTTTTCCAAATGTAGTATTTCCAACTATTGTTGCTGCTCCATAATCTCTCAAAGCACCTGTTACTACTTCCGATGCACTAGCACTATTTCCATTAACTAATATAACTAATGGCATTCCTTCAGCTATACCACCAACAGATAAGGACTCATTTTTATTGTCATATTTATCAACAGTATATGTAATTACTTTCCCTGCTGGTATAAATTGAGATGCTACTCCTACTGCCTGTGAAAGAAGTCCTCCTGGATTTTCTCTTAAATCAAGTATCAGTCCTTTCATTCCTTGACTTTCCAAATCACTAATCTTATTCTTAAAATCTTCAGCAGTATTTTCATTCATAAATGATTTAATTCTTATATATCCAAGGTCTGAATCAATCATTTGACCATCAATAACAGTTATTTTAACTTCCTCAGGTATAACATTTACATTAAATGTTTCCTGCTCTCCTCTTTTTATTGTTAGATTAACTCCACTCTCTCCTGAAGTTGTTATTGTGTTCACTGCTTCACTTAACTGCTCACCTGTATACTCAGTATCATCTATCTTTTCTATTATATCTTTTTTTTCAAGACCAGCCTTTTCAGCAGGAGAATCTTTTAAAACAGATAATATAGTTATCTTATCATCTACATTTGCAACTGTTACTCCTATTCCATTCATAGAACCATTACTCTGTTTCATAAGTTTATCAAATTCTTCATTATTCATAAACACAGTATATGGATCATCTAATGCACTAGTCATTCCTTTAATTGCACCCTCAAGAAGCTTATCATCATCAATTTCACCATCATATTTTTCCATAAGCGTATCTCTTACTAAAAATAATGATGAATATTTATCTACATTATTTTTCTGAACTGCAGTATTTTTTACTGCATCAGAAGTTTTGAACAAAAATATACCTTTTGTAGCCATGTAATTTCCCAAAAATAATGTTGAAAAACATATTATAACAACAAGACAAATAACTGATATAAAATACAACTTTTTCTTATTGCTATGTTCTTTAAACAATCTTCTGCTCATTTATACCGTTACTGAAAACTTATAAA
>DPOH01000133.1 GCA_003539755.1 Clostridium sp. | reverse complement strand
CTTCTATTATCTGCAGTATTATTTTTAGATATTATTCCTAGATTTTTATAATTGAATAAATAAATTATATATCAACGAATAAAGTAAGAATCAATACTTGCTGAATGACCACATAAAAATAAAAACAACATTTTTTTAAAAATAGAAGTTAAAGAAAAATAAATGATAAATACTTGTAATTCATATTGCACAGTAATTTATCATGTATTATTTAAGGAATGGATAAAATATAGTCTAAGAAGTATAAAAATAAGAAGGTGCTAAAATGGAACTTTGGGATATTTATGACAAAAATAGAATTAAAACAGGCAGAACAATGATAAGAGGCTATGAATTTGAAGATGGTGCACATCATATGGTAATTCATGTGTGCATATTTAATTCTCAAGGAAAAATGCTTATACAACAAAGACAGCCATTTAAAGATGGTTGGCCAAATATGTGGGATTTTACTGTAGGTGGAAGTGCATTAGCAGGTGAATCTAGTGCTGAAGCTGCTGAAAGAGAAGTATTTGAGGAAATAGGCTATAGTGTTGATTTACATAATACACGTCCATACTTTACAATTAATTTCAAAAACGGTTTTGATGACTTTTATCTTATTCATGCAGATGTAAATTTAAATGATCTAAAGCTTCAATATGAAGAAGTTCAGAATGTTAAATATGCAGATAGGGATGAAATAATAGCAATGATTAATGATGGATGTTTTATACCTTATTACAGGAGCTTTGTTGATCTTTTATTTGAGATGAAGGATAACAACGCAGGCATTCATAAATAATTAAATATGGCTTCATATTAAAAAAATATAATTATAAATCTGCTTATTATAATTAAGTGGATTTTTTACCATATAAACTTTAGTTAATTTATTATTTATTTAAGGAGGATGGTGTAATGAAAAGAGAATTAGGAATTGCAAGATGTGGATTAGCATGCTGCTTATGTGCTCAAAGTGAAAACTGTGGTGGATGTAACTCAGGAAACTGCTCAGGACAGACATGGTGTGAAAACAGGAAGTGTTCTATCGAAAACGAAATAAGTGGCTGTTATAAGTGCAGTGAAGACTGTCATAAAGGATTACTAAATAAGATAAAGCCGTATGGATTTACTTTATTCATAAAGAAATACGGAGAAAATGAACTTCTTAATTGCTTAGAACGTAATGAGAAAAATGGAGTTGTATACCACAGAGAAGGAATTACAGGTGATTATGATGACTTTGTTAATGTAGAAGACCTTATTGCATTTATTAAAACAGGAAGAAAATAGTGTTTTATAGTTGCTTCAGTTTTATTGAGAATTAGCAAATGAAGAGCGGGAAAAACTGGTTTGAATTATTTAAGAAAAGGATTTCTGAAATATCTGGATTTGAAGTTGGTGAGTCTGAAGATGGATATCCTCTTCACTTTCTAAAGAGTAGGTGAAATAAATGGAATATGATTGTGGTTTTACTAAAGATGATAAATGGTTTAGATACAGGGCTGCAGCAATAATAATCGAAAATGGATATGTTTTATTTGCAGGCAATGAAAGAGAAAATTATTATTACTCCATTGGAGGTGGAGTTCATATGGGTGAAACTGCAGAAGAAGCTGTAATACGTGAAGTATTTGAAGAAACTGGCGTAAAATATGATGTGGACAGGCTTGTCTTTATACATGAAAATTTCTTTGAAGGAGATGGCATATTAAATAACAAAAGATGCCACGAAGTGGCATTTTACTTTTTGATGAAATCTAGAGGAACAAGACAACTTAACAGCACTAGTTACACTTCTGATGGCATAAAAGAAAATATGTATTGGCTTCCTATAGATAAATTAAATGAATATAAGGCATATCCAACCTTTTTTAAAGAAAAACTCAAAAATATTCCCAAAACAATTGAACATATTATAACAAAGGAAGAATTGTCATAAATATAAAATATATAAATCAGAATTTATAGAGAGATATAAATATGATTAAAAAGGTAAATCTTAAGGAATCAGTAAATGAAATTCAAGATCTATTTCAGTATTTAAGAGTCGGTAAATTAAATAATCATATGTTAAATGTTTTGAAGGCAGAAAATAGAACGCTAGACTTTCATATTCATAATAATTCAGATGAAATGTTTTATTGTATTGAAGGTGAATTTGATATTGAATTCGATGATGGAATGGTTCACTAAGATATGGAGAATGTCCTGGATATAATATAACTATTGAAAAAATGACTAAATCTCTAGAGGATGAGAATATAGAAAAACATATATTTTACGTTAACAATAAACCTGTAGGTTTTACGTCTGTAGCAAAGAAAGAACAAAACAAATATTATTTAGGTAATTTAGCTATAATACCAGAATATCAACATAAAGGAATAGGTAAAGCTGCAATAGATTTTATTTTAAATAAGTATTTAGATTTAAAGGAGCTTACCCTTGTAACACCAGCAGATAAAATAGAAAACATCAATTTTTATACTAAGAAATGTGGTTTTAAGATCATTGGCACCGAAATAGATGGTAATGTAAAAGTTGCAGTGATACTTTATACACGAAAATAAGCTGTTAATAAGATAAGAATTACTTAAATTTAGAAACAATAAGCAAAGCATAAATTTATGAATTTTGAGATTACTGATAACATAAACAAAGAAGATGAAGAACATATTTTTCAAGGTCTACTTGAATACAATTTAGCTAGAATTGAAGACAGAAATTCCAGAGATATAGGTGTATATATAAGAAATAAAGATGGTAATATTGTAGCCGGGCTCACAGGAGATACACATGGTAACTGGCTTACTATAAAATATCTATGGGTAAGTGAAGAATTAAGATCCCAAGGTGTTGGAAGTGAAATATTAAAACAAGCTGAAGAGGAAGCTAAAAAACGTGGTTGTAAGTATTCGTTCTTGGATACATTCAGCTTTCAGGCTCCAGAGTTTTATAAAAAATATGGCTACAAGGAGCAGTTTGCATTAGAAAATTATCCTATCACAGGTAAGAGATATTACTTTACGAAAAACTTATTTTAGTTATATCATATTTATTAATTTTTGCGATTTGTTTAGGAGGAATACCTATGAAACGTATTTTAGTTACAGGTGGGACTGTATTTGTAAGTAAATATGTGGCGAAATATTTTGCTTCAAAGAACTATGATGTACATGTATTAAATAGAGGAAGCAGAAAACAAGTTGATAAAGTCAAATTAATTTGTGCTGATAGAAATAATTTAGGCAACACATTAAAAGAATATGCATTTGATGCCATAATCGATGTGTGCGGATACAATCAAAAGGATATAAAAAATCTCTTGGATTCAAGTGTTCAATTTAAAGATTATATATTTATAAGCTCATCTGCAGTTTATCCAGAAACAAATAAACAGCCTTTTTTAGAAGAGCAAAACGTAGGAATAAATTCTATATGGGGCAAATATGGAACAGATAAAATAGAGGCTGAAAAGTATCTTATTTCAAAAGCTCCACAAAGTTATATTATAAGACCACCATATTTATATGGACCAATGCAGAACGTTTATAGAGAACCATTTGTTTTTGAATGTGCATTAAAACATAGAAAGTTCTATATTCCTAAGGATGGAACCATGAAACTGCAGTTTTTCCATGTAATGTATCAAGGCAAAATGAATTGTTACCAAAAACAAAAGATTTATATGAAGGGCTCAAAGAGTCATATGAATGGTATAAGAATAATACTGAAGATGTTATGAAAAAAGATTATATTAAATTTATACAAAAGAATTTTGAATAATTGAACTTATAAATTCAGAAAAAGTTAAACAAATAAAAGGAACAACACTTTTTAGAAACAGCATCCAATACAAAAAAATAGATATTAGGAGAGAGACTTATGAGAATAGAAACTAAAAATTTAATTATTCGTAATTTTGATTTAAAGGATGAAGAAGACTTATGTGAATACATGCTACAGCGAGTTAATGCTGAATTTGAAAGATATGAAAATTTCACTAGAGAAAAGGGAAAAAAGGAAATTGAGTTCAGATCAAAAAGTGATGAATTTTATGCCATAGAACTTAAGGAAACTCACAAGGTTATTGGTAATGTGTATTTAGGGCATAGAGATTTTAATTCAAGGGAGCTTGGATATGTGTTAAATGAGAAATATCAGAAAAAGGGTTATGGAAGCGAAGCAAGTAAAGCAGCTATATCATATATGTTTGAGCAAGGAACACATAGAATATTTGCTGAATGTTGCCCACAAAATGCAGCTTCATGGAAAACTATGGAGAAGTTAGGCATGAAGCGTGAAGCTCATTTTATAAAAAATTTTGCTCCACGTAAGGATAGCAATGGAAATCCAATATACTGGGATACTTATGTATATGCATTATTAAATCCAAACGAATAAATCTAGTACAACCTATGGCTGTATTGTAAAACAAATGAAGTTAAGTACAGAATTTTAATATTTTATTATAATGGAGGGATTTACTTTTGCTAGGGTTAAAACGAGGCACAGTAGAATTGAAGAAATATCAGCCAGAATGGAAAACAACTGCACAGAATATAATTCATTTCCAGAAAAAGCTTCACAGTATGATTTGTTGAAACAAAAATTAGCACAACAATATATGTTTGATAGAACACTTTATACAAAAGGAAAACAAGATTTAATCAATAGATTATTAATTGAAGCTAAGGAGTGGAGAATTAGATAAGCTATAGTATATATGAAAAAATATTTGCAATAAAAAAATATTTTTATAAGTTATACAAGGAGAGAATAATTATGATAGTATATTTTTGCTGTGCTGGAGGACCTACCTCTATGTTTTTTGCTAACTGTGCTAAAAAAATATTTAAAAATGAAGATAAGATTTATGTTGATAATATTAGAAAAGTTGTAAGCAAGTATGAAGCTGGAGAGTTAAGAGAGTACGATTTAATATTTGCACAAGGTACAGGTTTTACAGCTACTAAAACATTTTTTGAAGAAAACCATTTTAAAGAATATGTGGATATGGTATATCTTTTACCACAAGTAACATTTAACCTTCCTAAGTTTAAGGAATTTCTAGATCCATATAATATTCCATGCAGAGCTTTAACAGTTGAAGAATGTGCAGATGTATTTAAAGATTTAAAAAAAGCTAAAAGAGTATTTGGAGACTTAGCAGAAAGATATAATCTTGAATTCAAAGAAGATTTATCTAATACTAAAGTTAAGTTCGGTTAATAATTTAATATAGAAATTATAATTATGTAGGTGATATTAAATGGATAAACAAATCTTTTGGAATGTCATAGGCAATTATAATGAACATACTAAATATATACAAGCTGTGTTGCTGATAATATTAAGCATATCATTAATACTATCATATAGCGGCAAAGTAAAATGGATGGCAAAGTTAGTTTTAGGAATAATCAATCTGTATATAGGTGTTGTATTCTTTGGAATATATGGAACTGAGTCTGTTCAAAAATTCTTTGCATTACCATTGTACTTATTATGTGGTGTTCTATTCATATATGAATGTATATACAAAAAAGATGATAGACTTAAAAAACCTACTAGATGGCAAATTATATTGTTATTAAGTTTTAAATCACTATGCTTTTTTATAGATTCTGGCATATATTCATCTGGATTATCAACCTCTTCATTTAGCCAATGAGGCCTATTATATTTATTCTCTACAGTTATTTGGTTGGTTTCTATTAATGAGTTATTAGAAAGGTCATATAAATAGTATCCAGAAATCTCATTTTCTAATCCTTCATTATACATAATTTTTGGTTATAATGTAATTATTATGTTGTGTAATGATTAAATATTTATTGGGTTAAAATTTGAAATGAGGCGAGATTTATGATAAGAAAACTTGAAGAAAAGGATATAGACAAAGTATGCAAAATTATAAATGATAATTGGAAATCAGTTTATTCAAGTTATGTAAATGATGAGTTATTAAGTGATGAAGGATGCATAAAGCGTGCTGAAAGGCTTAGGAAAGATTTTATATCTCATCGTCTTTTCGAGTATGTATATGAAGAGAGGTACAGGTAGTAGGTGCTATTTCTATTGGAGATACTGCTGATAAAGATAAAAAAGGTGCTTTTGAATTATGGAGGATATACATTTCAAAATCGTCTCAAAGTAAAGGTATTGGGAGTAAGTTGATTGAATTTACTGAATCTCAGGCTAAAAATAGAGGATATAGTGAAATTATAATATGGGCATTTAAGGAGAATAAACATGCTGTATCATTTTATAAAAAGCATGGTTACAACATAGATAAGGAAGAGTACCTTGGAAAACCATATGAAGCTTATGGTATACGCTTTAATAAAATAATAAACACTATTTAAACAATATTTAGAATGACTTCATTATAAATAAATATTTATATATGTAATTTTAGCGTATAATTGATCTGTATTCAATTAATATCAATTATACGCTAATTTTATTAATATGCTACAATGATTCTATTATTTTTTTGTCATATATTACTCTAGGTACTTTAATTTGATTGGCTGATCCAGTATTGTTAACTATACTGTTTTTTAGTTTTGCAAAAGTGCCTCTTTTTACAAAGCAGACTTTAAGCTTGGCAAGTCTATTTTTCTTTCTAAATCGTTCATATGCTAAATTTGATTTTTGAAGCTCCAAATCTAATTTTGATTCAACCATATAAATTCCATCCTTAGCGTTAAAGTTTTGTACTTCAAGATAAAAAACATATCGACCTGGAGTAACACTGTTATCAGCATAAGTTGTATAATCAATCAAATTAAAATTAAGAGTGTGTGCTACCTTTTGTAGTGCATTTTTTACATGGCTTTCAGTTGTCTTTTCTGAAACCATATTTAAAAGCTGGTTCTTTCTATACAAAAATTTAATTTTAGGTGTTTTATTATAGAAACCAGAAACCTGCACAATATCACCTAATCTGTATCTATAAAGTCCGTTACAGTTAGTAAGAACTATTTCATAATCATGATTGATTTTTATTTCATTAATTAAATAGGTTTTTGGATTTTTCTTATGAATATCGTCTTTCTCAATAAATTCATAGAAACAGCTTTGAGGAAGGAGAATATATTCAATTTTATTGTAATATGGATTTACACCTATAAAACCTTCTGTTGCAGCATATGCTATTGAACAAACAGGAATATTATCTGTATATCTGTTAACAAGTTCATTATAATTTACAAAGTTGGCACCTGTTACAGAAGCAATATAAATTAGGTTTGGCCATATTCTTCGAGCAATTCCATTAAAGCCTCTTCTAAATTCCTCTTCTAGAAAAGCTGCTCTTTTAGGGCATTTACCTAATTTGCTGTTTAAAATCTTTCGCACTTTTGGTTCAAGCAGGATACTATCATTGATTTTCCCGGTTTTTAAGTCATTTATAAGCATTTCTTGATTATTTTCAATAAATCTGAAAAAATCTAAAATAGCCGAAATAAATAAACCACCAATATACATGAGTTTTTCTTCTTTTAATGCAAATAAAACATGAAGATAAAAAGCTGTATTTTTATCTTTTAGTTCCATAACCTCTACAGGTGAGGTCCACACATATTCAGAAATACTTTTTATTTTACTCATCCCACCAGAAGAAGCTGAAGTAACAACAGCATTTTTCTTAGATTTTTTTTCACTATTCATATCTACAAGCATAGTACCTCTTCCATAAGTCCATTGTTTTTCAAAGCAGTCATATATAAACTTCTGGCATAGTATACCATTAAGCTTTAATGTCATGTTTCTGCTTGATTTGGTTATGGGTAAGAGCTTTTGGCTTCCAGTTGTTCCTGATGAATGACCAAAGTATTCTATATCTTCCTTTGTTAATATATTTTTATGTCCATGAGATTCATCAATAATATATGATTCAAAGTCACTATATTCATTAAGCTTTACATTTTCCCTAAAATCATCAATAGATTTTATTTTATTAAAATTATGATTCTTTCTCTATAAGGTATCTTTATTTTTATTAATTATATTAAAAAGCAGATTCTCATTTGTTCTAAGGGGTTGCTTAGTATATGCATTAAAGTTTTTCTGCATTTCATTACCTGCAAGTATTAATCCTTTATAGAATAATTTACTTACAATGCTCATCTTAGTTCACTTCATTTTACTAATTAATTGTACATTATGATTTATGATTTTCCATATACTTTTGTTACTATAAGAAACAATAATAAATATAAATTGATAGATAGTAAAGATAAATATGTTTTGTTAAATAATAACATTATATGTTACAATATACTTAATTTGATATTAGATGTAAAACAGTTGATGAAATTATGTTGTCTAATTTATAAAAATAGGATGTGATAATAATGTATAGTATATTAATTGTAGATGATGAAAGAATAGAGCGTAGAGGTATTAAATTTCTATTAAATCAAATTAATATTGAATTAGAAATATATGAAGCCTCTAATGGAAAAGAAGCCTTAGAGTTTCTTCAAAAAAACAAGGTTGATATATTATTTACAGATATAAAAATGCCTTTTATGGATGGAATCCAATTAATTAATGAAGTAAAGAAAAATAATATAGAAAATAAAATTGTAATATTCAGCGGTTATGAGGAATTTGAATATGCAAAGTTTGCCACAAAAATGGGTGTTTTAAATTATATATTAAAGCCTGTTAATCCTAGCGAATTTGAAGAAACAATAACTAAAATAATAAATGATATTGATAAAGAAAAGAAAGAAACTAAAATTAAAAATATGAATTTAGACTTTATGAAAGAACATATATTATATTCTTTAGTTAATGGAGCAGATTATAATGATATAGCAAACAAGACTAAGGAAATAATTGATTTAGATTTTTTAAAATCGTATAACAGGCTATTTTTAATCGAATCTAATAATGATTTCTTTGGAGATGGTAAAATTGATTTTAAAAATTTCATACATAAGAATCTTGATTATGAATTTCAATACTTAAACTTAAATCTACGACAATCCTTGCTTATATTTATTGATAATAAAGAAGATGATGAAACTCTTAAGCATATAGGACATATTATTCATAATATTGTTTATGATGAATATAAAGTAAACTTTTACATAACAGTTGGACAAGAATTAAAAGATATTACTGATATTTCTGAATCATTTAATAAGATGGAACTAACCATGGAAAGAAAGTTCTATTATACTGATACTTATGTATTTTTAGATAGTGAAGATATTGAAAATGATACTAATCTCAGCAACGACAGCATAATAAAATCAATAAAGAAAGATATAAAATTAAAAGAAATAGATTCATTGAAAAAAGACTTTAATACATTGTGTAATAAATTTAAAAAGGAAGATAATGTACCACAAGTTTATCTTAAATTTACTTTTTCAGAAATACTGAAAGAATTATATAAAAATATGACAGACATGAAGGAAAGCGATTTCAAAAATGATTTAGCTAGATTATATAAGGCAGCAGATTTTACTAATGTTATCAATGTTATAAATGAATATATTGATATGTTAAATAAAAGTGATTCTAATGATACAACTGTAGTACATAAAGAAATTGAAAGTGTGAAAAAGTTTATATTGGAAAACTATGAAAAAGATCTCAGCGTAGATATATTAGCTTCAAATGTATGCCTTGCTCCAAGTTATTTAAGTTATGTGTTTAAAAAGGAAACAGGACAAAACATAAGTAAATATATTAAGGCATGCAGGATGAATAAAGCAAAAGACCTTCTTGAGAATAGTTATGAAAAAATAGTTAATATAAGCTATGCAGTTGGATATAGAAATGTATCTTATTTCTGCCAGAGCTTTCGTGAATATTTTGGAATCAGTCCTCAAAAATATAGAAATGAAGGTGAATCTTTAGATGAAGATTAAGAGTTTTGTAAGCGATTTGAAATTTAGACATAAGCTTCTTTTGACTTACATTATACTTGGATTTGTTCCTATAGTTGTACTAGCAGTAATCTGGTATAACCAGACAAAAGAAATAGTTATTAATCAAGAAAAAGCAAATATAAGAAATTATTTATCTCAAGCAGTATCAAATATGGACAATCAGCTTAGAATATATAATAATTTATCAGATTATATAGGCTTTAATCAGACTGTTTCTAATGTGGTAAATCATAATTATCATAGTTATTATGAAATGTATGATCAGTTTTCAAGTATGCTGGATCCAATGCTTTCTTCATTAAAATATTTTCACAGTGATATTAATAGAGTAACTATTTATGCTAGAGAAGATATAGTAAAACATGATACGACTATTGCTCCAATATCAGAAATCGAACATGAGGAATGGTTTGATGATTTAAAGGATAATAGCAACATTCATTGGTACGTATCAAAAGAAAATAAAAAAGCATTTTCTGCTAGAAATATGCCTACTCTTCATTTGAATTCTGGTTTTGGAGTATTATATTTAGACGTGGATTATAGTAAATTATTTGAATCATTTAATAATATGAAGGATTCAAATTATGGCATATTTGTAGTAGATAAAGATGGCCATAACATATTAGAAGTATCACGCTTTGAAGATAAAAATCAAAATATGCAGATGACCTATGAAGAATATAAAAATAAAGAAAACAACAAGCTTGACAACTATGCAATTGTTGAATGCAATTCAAATTGTGAAAATTGGTCAATTATCTTATATAAACCAGAAGGCCTTATATATAATTCTATTAATAGCTTATTTACTAAGACAGCAGGAGTTATTATATTTTTAATTATATTATCCATTAGTACATCAACTTTTTTATCTAAATTCATGGTTTCAGATATAGAGAAATTAAGAGCTGATATGGAAAATGTAGAAAAAGGAGATATGAATGTCACTATAAACAGTACAAGAAAAGATGAAATAGGCTCTTTAATAAGAGGATTTAGAAATATGATATTTCAAATTAAATCCTTAATAGAAGATGTTTATGAAAGCAAAATAATACAAAAAGATTATGAAATGAAAGCACTTCAGGCTCAAATTAATCCTCATTTTCTTTACAATACACTATCATTAATAAATTGGATGGCTATTGAAGCTGACCAAAAAGAAATAAGTAAAATCACTTTGACTTTATCTACTTTCTATAGAACCGCTCTTAACAAGGGGAAAAATATACTTACAATACGAGATGAATTAAAAAACACAAAATCATATTTAGATATCCAGCTTATGATGCATGATTATGAATTTGACGTAATTATGAATATAAATGAAGAAATATTAGAATATAAGGTTTTAAATCTCATATTGCAGCCGTTGGTTGAAAATGCTATAGATCATGGAATAGATTTAAAAACAGATGGAAGAGGAAAAATAACAATAACAGGAAGAAAGGAAGATAGCAATATATATCTGATTGTAGAAGATAACGGAGTTGGAATGGAGCAGGATAAAATAGATACTATACTTACTAATAAATCTAAATGTTATGGTGTACGTAATGTTAATGAAAGAATAAAGCTATATTATGGTGATTATTATAGTAGGC
>DPOH01000229.1 GCA_003539755.1 Clostridium sp. | reverse complement strand
ACCAATATCAGATGATAAAGTTACTATTTTATATCCTACAATTGGTAAGGTATATAATAGTAAACAGGAATACGATGAGTGTATAGATAATATTAAAAAAGCAGTAGATTTACAACAATTTTTTGACAGACCTATATATGTGGATTTTGAAAAGAAAATCAGAGTTGAAATAACAGAACAAGAGGAATGTGTATTAATCGAAATTAGTTTTGGTGATAGCTATAAAATAATTAGCTTAACTGATACAAAAGGGAATGGATTCAAAACATTTGTTAATTTACTTGATGAACATAAACAATTTAGAATTCAGATAGAGCAAACAAATGATATATTTATTATAGATTGTGTAACTAATGTAATTATTAATAGATTATAAAAGTTGTAAGTTAAAATTTATAATTTATAGAAATATTAAATAAGTAGATTGTAAAGTAAGATACTATATCTAATTAATATGTAGTGTCTTATTTTTATTTTGATAAAATTAGGATATAATTAAAATTGTAAATAAATTATAGAAAAGGACTATTACTTTATGAAATTTCAAGAAGCAAATTTAGAGAACGTAGTTATTGAATATTTAAAAGATTTAAATTATGAATATATACATGGTAGCAATTTAAATAATGACAGCAAGGAAGTTTTGCTTTTAGACAGGCTTGAGAGTAAGCTTGTTGAAATTAACAAGGGTATTCCAGAGAGTTCTATAAAAGAGGCTATTCGTAAGATTAGAACTTTTGAAACTAATGATGTTTTTACTAACAATAAGATTTTTCATAAGTATCTTACTGAAGGTGTGGAAGTTACTGATTTTATTGATGGCAAGACAGAGTATAATACTGTTAAGTTAATAGATTATTCTAATTTTGAAAACAATGATTATTTAGTTGTTAATCAGGTGGAAGTTAATGAAGATGACGTTGTTAAGAAGATTCCAGATGTCATTGTTTATATTAATGGTATTCCTGTTGTATTAATGGAGCTTAAGAGTACTTCAAGGGAAGAGGTTACTATTGAGGATGCATATAAGCAGATTATGAATTATAAGAATATACATATTCCAACTTTATTTTATTATAATGCATTTCTTGTTATAAGTGATGGTGTTAATTCCAAGGCTGGAACTTTGACTGCACCTTTTGACAGATTTATGGCTTGGAAAAAGGTTGATGATACTGATGAGGTTATTGATAAGCTTAATTTTGATACCTTATTATATGGTATGTTTGGCAAGGATAGAATCCTTGATATAATTAAGAACTTTATCCTTTTTACATCTAAGGGAAAGATTATGGCTGCATATCATCAATATTTTGGTATGAATAAAGCTATTAAAGCTGTTAAGAAGGCTGTTGCTACAGATGGTAGAGCAGGAGTTGTATGGCATACTCAGGGAAGTGGAAAGAGCTTTTCTATGACATTCTTGGCTGGTAACTTGATTAAGGATGAAGAACTTAACAATCCTACCATATTAGTTATTACAGATAGAAATGATTTAGATGGGCAGTTGTTTGGAACATTTGGTAGTGCAAAGGAATTTTTAAGACAGGAGCCACTTCAAGCAGAAAGCAGACAAGATGTTAAAACTTTATTGGATAATAGAAAGACTGGTGGAGTAATATTTTCAACTATACAGAAGTTTGAAGAAGAAACTGGTTTATTATCTGAAAGAAAGAACATTATTGTTATGGTTGATGAAGCTCATAGAACTCAATATGGTCTTGATGGAAAGGTTGATTTAGAATCTGGTGAAGTTAAGTATGGATATGCTAAGTATTTAAGAGAAGCTATGCCTAATGCTACATATATTGCATTTACAGGAACACCTATTGAAACTACAGATAAATCAACATATGGAGTATTTGGTGACCTTATTGATGTATATGATATGACTCAAGCTGTACATGATGGAGCTACAGTTAAGATTTATTATGAATCAAGATTGGCAAAAGTTAAGCTTAATGATGCTATGCTTCAAAGAATAGATCAAGAATATTGGAGCATGCAAATTAATGAAGGTGTAGAAGATTATGTTGTAGAAGCAAGCCAAAAGCAGTTAAGTAAGATGGAACAGATTATTTCTAATGATGATAGAATAAGAGAACTTATAACTGATTTAATAGAACATTATGAGGAAAGAGAAAATCTTGTAAAAGGTAAAGCTATGATTGTAGCTTATTCAAGAAAATCAGCATTTAAAATGTACAAGGAAATAATGAAGCAAAGACCAGATTGGGAAAACAAAGTAAAGATGGTCATGACAACAAATAATCAAGATAGCGAAGAAATGGCTAAGCTCATAGGTAATAAAAAACACCAGAAAGATTTAGAAGCAGAATTTAGAGATGAAAATAGTGAATTTAAAATAGTTATTGTAGTTGATATGTGGCTTACAGGTTTTGATGTACCATGTCTTGATACAATGTATATAGATAAACCAATGAAAGCTCATAATTTAATGCAGGCTATTGCAAGAGTTAATAGAGTTTATCCAGGAAAAACAGGTGGACTTGTAGTAGATTATATAGGTATAAAGAAAGACCTTTTTGATGCATTAAAGACTTATACTACAAGAGATCAAGATAAGATTCAAGAAAATGAAGAAGGTAAAAAGATTGCACTTGATATTGTTGAAGTATTAAGAAATGTGTTCCATTTCTTTGATTATAGTGATTTCTTCAAAGAATCAGACAAGAGAAGATTTGAACTTATAAGAGATGGAGCAGAATATGTACAACAGACAGAAGCTCGTAAGAATATATTCCTTACAAATGCAAAGAGATTAAAAGATGTATATAAAATATGCACAAGCTTATTAAGTAAAGAAGTTAAAAATGAAATAGCTTACTTTATAGCAGTAAGAAGCTTTGTAATGAAAACAACAAAAAATGGAGTGCCAGATTTAAAAGAAGTAAATAAAAGAATATCAGATATGCTAGAGCAAGCAATCCTAAGTGATGAAGTACTTTCACTAACAGAAGCAGGTACAAAAGAAACATTTGAACTTTTAACAGATGAAAACTTAAATAAGCTGCAAGCATTACCACAAAAGAATATGGCAGCGAACATATTAATGAGAGTAATGAAAGAAAAAGTAGCAGATGTAAAGAAAACAAACTTAGTTGTAAGTAAGACATTCAGTGAAAGACTTGAAAAAATAATAGAACGATATAATAACAGAAGCGATGCTGAAGATGTATTCAAAGTTCTAGAAGAATTAGTTAAATTCAAACATGAACTATTAGAAGCAATAGAAAAAGGTCATCAAGTAGGACTTACATATGAAGAAAAAGCATTCTTTGATGTATTAACATCTGATCCTGAAGTCATAAAAGAAATGGGAGATGACATACTTATAAAAATAGCTAGAGAACTTACTAAAACAGTAAGAGAAAATATGACTCATGCCTGGTATGAAAAGGCACAGGCTCAGGCTAAAATGAGAAGTGTCATAAAAAGACTGCTAAAGAAGTATGACTATCCACCAAATAAGAGTAAGAAAGCTATTGAGGATGTGTTGGAACAGGCTAAGCTTCAATGCGTTAATATGTAATAATCAAATAATTTATAAGATTTATATATTTAGAGAAATTTGGATATAGATGAGCGTTGCCACTTTTGGCAACGCTTATTTGAGAATAGTCGATAATTATTAAATCTTTTAATTATCTATTGTACAGAACAGAGAATATTTAGAAAAATATATTATATAAATTTATAAATTGCAATAATTAATTATGTAAAAATATAAAATTCAAACTAATGGAGGGAAGAAAAATGGATTTTAAAGTATTTGAATTTTTAGGTGAAGAGGTACCTAGTTCTGTAGGTGATATAAGAGAGGCATTAGACCTATTAGCAACTTCTATAGATGCTGCAATAGAACAAGTTGGTGAAAAGGTGAATAAATCTTTTATGGAAAAAGATTTTAAAAAAGCAGCTGAATTGAGCTTGAATAGTGAAGAATTAGATTCTATAAGTAAGAAAATACAAGAAGCTATAGGTGAGTTAGACACTATTATAGATAATAGTAATATAGAAGAGGCAGAGAAAATAGTTGATGGTGATGAAAAATCTATACCTAATTATAGCGATTACTTGGTAGATATAGATATAGAATATAATTTGTATGAAGATTTAACTCATAAAAGACCATGTGCTTTTAAAATTGAAGGTACAAAAGTTGAGATAAAGGATTGGAAAGGTGCTTTAGTACAAACTATAAATTATTTGGCTAAAAAGGATTCTAGTATCGTTAAGAGTTTTGTTGATGATTCTAAGATGAATGGTAAAAAGGTAATTTATTTTTCGAGAGTAAAACTACCAACTATGAGAGCTGCAAGAGAGATAAAATCAGCCAATATATATGTTGAAACTAACTTAAGTGCTAATGGTATAAGAAATCTATTAATTAAAATGTTAAATAGATATAATATAAAATTAAGTGATTATAAGATATATCTTAAGGCAGATTATTCTGATTTACATTAAATAAATACGTAATATTTTAAAGAACAAAACGTTTAGTGTTAAAATAATCTTTAAGGGAGATTATATTAAAGTAACTGAGGAGAAATACAGATGAGGATTAAAGATTGTAAAAGAACTTATGAAAATTTTGACAGGTTTATAGAGGAATTTATTATAAACAAGAACAGCATATTGACAGATAATGAGGGGATTTTAACTGAAGAGAGTGTAAATAAGTGTATAGAGTTATATATAGATAATGCAAAAGAGGATAAAAGAAGTTTTGATGAAAAAATTAAGGAGCAGTTTAGTGATGCTGATGTTGATGTAAAATTGGTGTTTGCACATGCATGCTGGTTATGGGCAATGGCTGTTACTGATATGACAAAACAAGGAAAAATTAATGCAGTAAGGACATGCCTTGATGATAACATTGCGCTAATTAATTCATGTTTTGATAAAGGTTTTGGTTCTGGAGGAACTTATCATAAGCAGAATAAGTATAGAGAAATAGCTTTTAATATAAGATTATTTCAGTTTCTTGAAAGACATGAGTTTGAAGATATTGAATCATGCAAGCAACTAATAGAAAGAGTATGTGTTTATAAGCAAAATACTGATGTTTACAGTGATGAATCAGAGTATGATGATATTAGAGAGACATGGGGAAGTGATACTGAAGGTTCATGTGCAATGTATAATATATTGCTTCATTTATGCAATTCTGATAAGTATGAGCCTATAATAGCTCAAAATCACAAAGTACAGCTTGCTTCTGCTTTTGAAGCCTTATTGGAAGAGGATGATTTAGAAAAAAATATAGATGAGAGAATAAGTATAATAAGATCAGTAATAGAAAACAGTAATAGAAACGAAAAGGATTTTAATTTCTATGATTCTAAAATCTTAAGCTTGTGGAATCCAGTTATGAGTGATAAAACTTATTCAGAATATCAGGCTTTAAAATATAAGAAATCAATAATCTTATATGGCCCTCCTGGAACTGGGAAAACATATTCTGCAAGGGAGATAGCTAAATCATTTATACTTCAGGAATATGTTGCACAAGAAAAAGAAAATATAAAGACTTATATAGAAAATGATATTGATGTGGAAAAGTATATACATCATTTACAAATGCATAGTAATTATTCATATGAAGATTTTATTGCAGGTATGCAGCTTAAAAATGGAGAGACAGTACCTACAAAGGGGTATTTCCTAAAACTATGTGAAGAAGTAGAAAAGAATAATATGCCTAATGTACTTATATTAGATGAAATTAATCGTGTAGATGTATCCAGATTATTTGGAGAATTATTCTCAGGTATTGAAAATAGAAATAGTGTAATAGATTTATCAATAGGTGGATTTAAGATTAAAGTTCCTGAGAATCTTTATATTATCGGAACAATGAATGAAATAGATTTTTCATTAGAACAGTTGGATTTTGCACTTAGAAGACGTTTTGTTTGGTTCTTTTATGGATTTGATGAAGAAGCATTGAGAAATATTATAGAACATAAAAGACATTCTAGAAATTCAAAAATAGTAGAATCTGATGTTGAGAAATTTATAGAAAACGCAAGTCTTTTAAATGAAAAGATAAGAAGCATTGATGAGCTTGGAAAAGAATATGAAATAGGTCATGCTTTTTTTGCTGAAATAATTGATATTGCTAATGGATTTACTGGTAAGCCTGGCTACATTAAGAATGTACCTTTATTTAAGGCAAATGGCCCAGCTGAAGTTTTATGGAATATATCTATAAGGCCTATTATTGAAGCATTCTTGGGTAATATGGAAAAAGGTGAATTGAGTAATGTTATGTCAGAATTCAAGGAGATATTTCTAAATGGAAGAGTGTAGAGTATTATTTGCAAAGGACTGTTTAGAATTTGAACTTAATAATGAGGATGAGCAGGCTTTAAAATATTTTATACAAAATAATAGCAGTAATAACAGTTTTTTTAGTTTTAAGCAGGAGAAATCAAGAGAAGATGATATTAGTCTAGCTGAATATGATTATAGACAGGGAAAGTGGTATGCTGGCAGATATGTTGGAAATGCAAGGTTTAATTATAATAATATACAATATGAATTAGTTATTCAGCCTAGATTCGGGAATGTGATTTTCTTTAAGATTATTGAGGAGATTTTTAATATAAAAGCAGTTAATAATCAGTCTGGGATTAGTAAAAATAATGATTCTGAAATTTTGATGAAAAAACTTATTTCAATGATATGGCTGAAAAAATTAAGTAAAGCAAATAAACATGGTCTGCCTAGGAAAACTGTAAAGAAACAGCATAAAGGATACAGTGCAAGAGGAAGGATATCAGTTTCTAAATCAGCAATTCCATATTATACAGAGGGAAAAGTTGTATCACAAAGCTATGAAAAAGAGTGTGATTATATTATTTCTAGAATTATTCTGGAAGCATACAATAAGCTGAATAAATATTATTCACTTTCTTCACTAAATCTGCCTCAAAATATTAAGGATATTGTTCACGAAATTCAAAGTATGCCTTCAAATAGAAAAAGTGTTACTTTAAATGAGTACAAGAGTATCAAATATAAAAGCATATATCAGTCATATAAGGAAATTGTAGATTTTTCTTGGCTTATTATAAGAAGCAGTGATATTAATACAAATAATAAAAACCATAAAAACGGAATGGGATTCTTTCTAGATATGGCTGAAATATGGGAGATTTATATAAAAACTATTTTGGAAAAGAACTTTAAAAATGAAGGATGGAAGATATCAAGTGATGAAATAGAGGTTTATAAAGATACCTTCTTTAAAAGAAAGATAATACCTGACATAATAATGAAGAAAGAAGAAAATATACTTGTACTTGATGCAAAATATAAGAAGATGATGTTTAGGAAAATAGATTTGGATCGTAGTGATTTCTTTCAGATACATACATATATGAGCTATTATTTAAGCAAAATTAATCTACTAGGTGGAGGTCTTATATATCCATTTGCTGGAGAAATAAGAGATAACTCAAGTAGTAATTTGTTTGGAGATTCAAATTGCAATACTTCATTCTTTGTTGATGGAATAAATATAGAAGATAGTAATACATTTGAAGAGGCAAAAAATGAATTTATCAGACGCATAGCTATGAAATTAAATTAACTAAAAAATATCAAGAAAAGGAATTGGGGAAAATGGGGATTGAATTAGATATTGAAACAGGGATATTAACAATTGACGAAAAATATAAGATAAAACCAAGAATGACATTGAAAGAATTACAGGGTTCTAATTTAGTGGAATTGATGAACGAAGAAAATAGAAAAGATTTATCAGAAGGCGATGGTACTAGGCTAATGATAAGAACAAAATATGGTAATGATGCAGTTAGTGTTAGGTTAGTGTGTTATGATGAGTTGATGAAAACAGAAATAACAGTAGATACAGCAGGGCTGTCAGCTGCATATCATGAAGATGATCAAAATAAATTATGGGATGTGGTAGGCAAAAATTCTCAATTAATGCATGAACTTTTGAAAGATACTGAAAGACAAAAAATATTTAGTTGGGGAATGATTAAACAATATGGTGGAGTAAGAGATTATAATGTCTCTATAGAAATTTTATATTGTGATTTGGGTATTTGAGGTGATAATGACCTTTTTTTATTTAAATATATTGATTCAATAAATGAACGTTGCCAAAAGTGGCAACGTTTTTTGATGGGGTTAATATTTGAAAAATAGTACCAGTCGATATAAGTATATATATGAGTAAAAAGTTGGTAATTTTAATATATCAAGATAGATAAAAGCGAAGATTTTATATGTATAGTTA
>DPOH01000057.1 GCA_003539755.1 Clostridium sp. | reverse complement strand
TAAAAAACAAATATTTCATCATTTATTTTCATCATACTATTTCTTAAATAATCAATTTCTAAACCTTTTTATTTAATATATTATTCAACAAAATCTATTCAAATATAATTATATCTTGATTCTTTAATAAAATCTGAATTTAAGCTATCATCATAATAATGATATTTTTTACTTTGCTTAAAAAAATCTTCTCTTATAATAAACCTTGGTTTCATATTATATGTTTCAAGTAATCTTTTAACACCACCACAATGATCATAATGAGCATGGCTTAAAACAATGGTATTAATGCTACTCAAGTCAATATTTAACCTCTTTGCATTTTCAATAAAATCTCCTGTTTTTCCAGTGTCAAATAAAACATTTCCAAAACTACTTTCTATAAAAATAGATAAACCATGTTCATTTATCAGTAAGCCTTCTTCATCTTGTGTATTTTCAATTAATGTTGTTATCTTCATAGATATCACTCCTTAAAATTCACATTTCTTTATAAACTTCACCATTTATAATTTTATTAATACTTCAATTTGTATTTATAAAATTAATATGTTATGATTTCTATTATTAACTTATATGCAGGTGATTAAATGCTTAAATTTATTCTAATATACTTAGTTATAATTAACTTCGCTGGATTTTTAATAATGTTTATAGATAAGAACCGTGCTATTCACAAAGAATGGAGAATACCTGAAAAAAACTTAATAGGTATTTCAGTAATTGGTGGTTCTATAGGAATGCTCCTTGGAATGAATGTTTTTAGACACAAGACTAAACATCTTAAATTTACTATAGGAGTACCATTAATTTTAATAATACAAATAACAACAGCTATATACCTTATACAGCTTTAAGCATTGGTATATAGCTGCTTGTTTTTATATTTTATTTAATCTCAATTCTTTCAAATTATTTAAATCATACGGAGTATTTTGGTATACGCAATAATTAAGCCAGTTTCCAAAGACTATATTTGCACTGCCTCTCCAAGATTGTACTGGCCTCTCATCTGGATTATCATTCTTAAAATAATTCTTAGGTATAGCTATTTCATCACCTTTTTCTAGATCACGAACATACTCATCTCTTAATGTATTCCTATCATATTCAAGGTGACCTGTAATATATACTTTTCTTCTATCCTTAGTTGCAACAATAAATACTCCAGCCTCATCAGATTCAGAAAGTATATCAAGATCAGGTACTTTTTCTATATCCTCTCTGCGCACTTCTGTATGTCTTGAATGAGGTGCATAGAATATATCACTAAGTCCCCTTGTAATGTCACATTTTTCATCATATACCCAGTGTGAGAATACTCCAAACATCTTTTCTTTTAATAGATATTTAGGCACATTGTGGTTATAATATAATCCAGCCTGAGCTCCCCAACATATATGTAATGTTGAAAATACATTTTTATTGCTCCAGTCCATTATTTTAGTAAGTTCATCCCAATATGCAACATCCTCAAATTTCATTTTTTCTACTGGTGCCCCTGTTATTATAAGTCCGTCAAATTTTTCATCCTTTATTTCATCAAAATAGCTATAGAACTTCTCTAAATGTTCAAGAGGAGTATTGTGTGATGTATAGCTTTTTGTCTGAATAAGCTTTATCTCTACCTGAAGAGGTGTATTAGACAAATACCTTAACAGTTGGTTTTCAGTAACTATCTTTTTAGGCATTAAATTTAAGATTGCTATTTTTAATGGTCTTATATCTTGTGTATCTGCCCTTTCATTATTCATTACAAATATGTTGTCATTGCTTAATACCTTGTAAGCCGGCAGTTCCACTGGAATCTTTATTGGCATGATTTATCCCCCTTTTCTTTGCTTAGTGCTTTCTCTTTAAGTACATAATTATTATACCAAAATTTCACACCATATCAATTATTCATATAATTTTTTCTATTTTATTATGCACAAAAAGCTAAATAATCATTTGTAATTTTTTTGTATAATTATTTTACTATTTTTTATTTTTTAATCATATTTTTTCACATCCTAATTTTATATAGCTTTGTTTATAATTAATTTAAAAATCTACATTTATGTAATATTTTTATTGCAAATCAAATATCTGTGATTTATGATATACTTACCATATATAAAAAACTAATAGGGGGCATGCATCATGGTATTACATCATAATCTTATGGTTTGTTTTGTTGGAACTTATACTGACAAAGGCAGTGAAGGAATCTATAGGATAAACTTTAATGCGAACAATAAAACAATAGAAAAATTTAATTTAGCATATAAAATAAAAGATCCTACTTATTTTGCCATTGATAGAGAAAGACATATCTTATACTCTCCCTGCAGAATAGATGGTGAAGCTGGGGTATCATCATTTAAATATTGGCAAGAACAAGATTCGCTAAACTTTATAAATTATAACGTCTCAGAAAAAAAACAACCTTGTCATTTAAGTATAGACAGCAGTAAGCAGCTTCTAATTACTTCAAATTATCATGAAAATAAGATGATTGTTTATAATACTTTAGAAGGAATCATTTTAAGCTATCCTAAAACTTTTAGCCATGAAGGTAAAAGTATAAATCATGAAAGACAGGATATGCCACATATTCATTCTTCTATCTTAACAAAGGATAATAAATATATTCTTTCTGTAGATTTAGGGATTGATAAGATTATAGTTTATGAGTTAGATGGCAATGAAATTAATCAAAGAAATGATTTAACATTCAAATTTCCAGATGGTACTGGACCTAGGCATATAGTCTGTTCAAAATCTCAAAATTACTATGTAATAAGTGAATTAACATCTGAAATTTTTGTTTTAAAATATACACCATCTGAAGAATTACTTTTTGAGAACATTCAGATTATAAGCAGCACATCACCTGAATATAATGGCATAAAATCTGGAGCTGCTATAAGAATTCATCCATCAAACAAATTCTTATATACAAGCGATAGAGGAAATAATTCCATTAATTTATTTTCTATTTTACCTGATGGAAAACTTAATTATTTAAATAGCTTTTCATGTGAGGGTGATTCTCCAAGGGACTTTAATATAGATCCTTCTGGTAATTTTTTATTCTGTGCAAATGAAAAATCAAATAACGTTTCTATTTTTTCAATTAGTAAAGGGAATGGTCTGCTTAGCTTCATAACTTCTCAGGACATTAATTCACCTACTGCTATAGAATTTATATAATATACATAAAAGGGTATGGATAGTATTCCATACCTTTTTATTTACTAATTTTTTATATTACCAACTTAGTCTAATTCATATTTTATTGATGTTATAACAACTGAAAGTTCATCCTGCAAAGAAATTTTGCTCTGGATTTCTGGGCAAGAAATTTTTACTTGACACTATCTCTAATTAGGAATATATTCTGTTTAAAGATATCTTGTAACCAGAGATAATTGATAATGGCATTAAATTTTTAATTTACCAAAGAAAACTCCAAGATAGTTATTGGAATCTATCGTCTGGTAAATAAGATAGATAGAAACATAAAGTCAATCTGTAAAAGGTATGTAATTACTTATGGGCAGTTTGCAGTGATGGAAGTACTGAATAGTAAAGATTATCTGACTGTGGGTAAGATAAAAAGATGATTCAGAAGGTTTATCTAAAGAATAGTCAGATGCTTGCAAAAATAACAGGAAAATTAACAAATGAAAAGAAGCTTAAACTCATCAACATGATTCGTGAGATGAGATGTAAGTTAAGGAGATGATAATATGAACAGAAAAGTTATATATCAGACAAAGGGACAGAGATCAATGGATGGAGCAGGCGTTAGCTTAGTGCGTGTTCTTGGAAATGATACAACAGATATTTATGACCCATTTTTAATGTTAGATGCATTCGATAGCACAAATCCTGCTGATTACGAAAAAGGATTTCCAATGCATCCACATAGAGGAATTGAAACAGTAAGTTTTATTAGTAAGGGACAGATGGTACATCGTGATCATTTAGGAACAGAAGCTACTGTTCATGATGGAGAAGCTCAGTGGCTCACAGCAGGTTCAGGAGCATATCACGAAGAAATGCCAGGTGGTGAGCGTCTTTTAGGTACACAGCTCTGGCTCAACATCCCAGCAAAGGATAAGATGGTCGCAGACCCTGCCTATCATGGAATTTCGCTAGATGAAATAAAAGAGTTCCCATTAGAAGGCGGAAAGCTTCGTCTTGTAACAGGTAATTACAAAGATGAAATTGGATGGCAAGGTAAATATCTTCCACTTGATTTTTATGATATTCATCTTGAGCCACATGCCAAGGTAGAAGTACCAGTTAGAGAAGGATGGTCAGCATTTCTCTTTACTCTAATTGGAGATATAAAAGTAAGTGGAACTGAAGTAAGTGAAAAGACAGCAGCTAAGCTTGGCGAAGGTGATAGCGTCATCTTAGAAACAGGAGATAATGGTGCTGAGATCCTTTTATATAGCTCAAAGAAATTAGATGAGCCAGTTGCCTGGTATGGTCCAATTGTTATGAATACTCAAAATGAATTATTAATTGCATTAGATGATATTAATGATGGAACATTTATTAAAAAGAATGCGGATTATAGTGAATAAATATAGATATAAATTTTGAGTCAATTATTTGCCAATATCCTTTACGGGTATTGGCAAATTTTATTGTTTCTTTAATTTACTCATCTTTTATATTTCTAATTATTAAAAATGATTAACACCTTGAAATTTCTTCACCCCTCTCTTAATCAATTGTTCATTTTTTAATAAATAACCAATTTAATTTTTATTTTTATAATTTTATACTTTTAAATTTATTAATTTTTATAGATTTAATATTTTTTTTTTTTCTATTTTATATTTTTTTTTTTCTTCTGTTTGTACATCTTCATTTTTTTCATTTTTTCAATCTTTTTTTTATTTAAATTTTTTAACTGTAGCTTTTTTTCCTTTTTTTTTCATTTTATATTTTTTTTTTTTTTCTTTTTTTAGTTTTTTTTTTTTTTTTTTCTTTTTTTTT
>DPOH01000114.1 GCA_003539755.1 Clostridium sp. | reverse complement strand
CTATATGTAAGAGTAGTAAGTATAATTAAATTATATTTACTGCTTTTTTGCGTTGTTGCCAAAAGTGGTAATGCAATAATTTGTATTTGGGATAAATTCAGATATAAAAATAAAGATAAGAGTGAAGTAATAGCGGCAGCAATATATACTTATAAAGGTGAACGTGGAAAGGATAAGCAATATGTTTATAGAATTCTAAAGATAGAAGATGAAATATTAACATATAATTTTAGGACAATAGATGTAGAACAGCTTGATTTAAATAAAATTAGTAATGATAATCAGCTAAAGCTAGTATTTAAGATGGCAAAGGTTCTTCTTGAAACAAATCCTAATGATAGAGATATTTATAATTCTAAAATAGAACTTGCAGAAGAGCTTATTAAATATGATAAGGTAAAGAATATAAAGCAAGTAAAAGAAACAGATAATGAACTAGAAATTAAGCAGGCTATAGGAAAATATAGTCTGCTGTTTCTTTTTGAATGATAAATGTAGAGTGCTATATAAAACAAATTTATAAATTGAGAGATGTAAATTTAAGTTTATATATAAATAAATATTGGGTATAATTAAAATAACAAATAAGAAGAGGGTGAGTATAATGCCTACAAGTGTAAAAATTGAACTTGATAATATAATAAATGAAATTAATAAAACATCAAAGATAACAGCAGCATATCTTTTTGGATCATATGCTTATGGAAATCCTGGAGAAGATAGTGACCTTGATATATGTATAGTGACTGATGATAAAAGTAAGAGAAAGATTGAAATAATGAGAAAGCTAAGAAAAGCAATTGTAGGAGTTCAAAGCATTCCTGTTGACTTACTTGTTTACTATAATGATGAATTTAAAGAAAGAGCGCAGATAAATTGCACAATGGAACATGAAATATTAAGTAGGGGAGTTAAGCTATATGGATAATAAAATAGTAGCTGATGAATGGTTTAATTATGCAGAAAGAGATTTAGAATCAGCTAAATTTTTATTAAAAATGTATCCTGTTCCTATAGAAATAATTTGTTATCATTGTGAGCAGAGTGCTGAAAAATATCTTAAGGGATGGCTTATATTTAAAGGTATGCGTGCAGATAAAACTCATGACCTTGGACTACTTAATAGAAAGTGTGTAGCTATTGATTCAGATTTTAAAACAATAGAAGATGAATGTCTTGAACTTGTACCTTATGGTGTTCATGTTAGATATCCGTATGAACTAGATGTTATAGAAGAAGATATGAATACTGCAATTATATGTGCTCAAGAAATTCAGAAGTTTGTTATGTCAAAAGTAATGTAGGATTTTGGTACAGAATAAAAAAATAATATTATAAATAATAAAATATATAAAAATCTGATACAAAGAGGATGAATCTATAATAGAAGAAAGTAAGTTTTCTTATGAGGATTTAGTACTTATGGATGAATTGATGAAATACTATTTTAGCAGAAGGAGCGTAAGCTCCTTTCTTTATGTTATTTTGTGTTGCACTTGATATTGTAATTTATCATAAATATAAAATTTTTATAGGGCAAAATAAAATAGATGGAAATTTAAGAAATCTAAACTCAAATTTCATTTACGTAATACAATGTTGCCAATTGTGGCAATGATTAATGAAGGAATAATAATGCTTAAAGTTTCCAAAGTGAGTCAATTATAATAAATAATATGGGTAGGTAAATTTTATATTAAAGAAAATGATCTTGGATACGTTAATAATAATAGATGGGAGGTATAAAAAAATGGACGAAAAAATATATCACTTAATAGATAAAAAAGGAAACCCTTATGACAGCACAACACCTGGAACTTTAGGTGGTCATAAGAAATTAAAAATATATGGAAGACTAGATTGTCCATCAGCACTAAATTATATTGCAAAAGGACAGTATATAAAATATAGAGTATTTTTTGCAGATGAAGAAACAGCAGTTGCAGCAGGATATAGGCCATGTGCAAAGTGTATGAAAGAAAAATATAAAGAATGGAAGGCTAAGCAAGAAAAATGATTGAATACATAGAAAAACTTAATATCGATATTGAAGAAATTACAGATAATTGTTTTTGACTATATTAAAAATTAATTATCATTCCAATGATAGATTAGTTGTACAACTCCAGAAGAGAATGTTTTGGTGTTAACCATTTTTAAATTGAATTTCTGCTTTATGTCAATAAACAACGGTTTTCCTTCTCCTAAAATAACAGGGTGAATAGACAATCTAAATTCATCTATAAGCCCTAAATTTATAAAAGTTGTAATGAGACTTGCTCCTCCATATAGCCAAATGTCTTTACCAGGCTTACTCTTTAATTTATTTACTTCTTCAAGAATGTTTTTATTTATAAATATTGCTTTATTATCAGTATCTATTTGTGTTCTCGAAAACACATATTTCTCTTTACTATGAATCAATTTCCAAATTTCTTTTTCATCTTCAGAATCTTCATCTTTTGGAATGTATTGTCCCCATAAATCGTAACTTTTTCTACCATATAAAATAGTGTCAATTTCATTTAAGAAATTAGTGAACTCCATATCAGTATCCATAATGCACCAATCAACTTCTCCATTTTTGCCTTCAATAAAGCCATCTAAAGTAATTGCTAAATCTAAAATTATTCTTCTATGTTTTATGTTATTTGACATAAATTTTCCTCCATATTATATTTTTTATGCTTACCTGTTTTTATATGCTTATGGTCTAAATTAAAATCTATAGCAAACCTAATATAAGATTTGTGGCTATCTGTGCATAATATAGAATTCTCATCTATATGGCCTTTATAAAGATTTTCAAGCTCTTTATATGTCATTCTACCTTATTATAACCTGAATATATAAAAATATCTATTTTCAACATTTAATTAAAACATAGCCTTTTGTTTAATACACTGAGGTATCTTTTCGCTTATATGTCATTGTCACTTTTGGCAACATGTGTTTTAGAAGAATATATTATAGATTTATATCTAGTTGTAGTGTTATAATTTTTAAATAAGTATAATATTGCAATAAAAGTATTTTGTTTACTTGAATTAAGGCTGTGTTAGACGAAAGTGTTGATATTGATACAAATATTATATTAAGAATACTAAAGATTAAAAATTAATGGATAATATGTAGTAAACAATATGTATATAAGACGTAGTAATTCCTATGAGCTTCCTGATAAATTAAATTATGTAATAATTAACTATGATATAATTAGAATTAAATAATTTAATTTGGTAATGGAGGGTTTAAATGTCAACAGTTATATTATATTCTTTAGCAGCAATTCTTTTGATGATTTCATGGATCAAAGATAAGAAAAAAACTAAAAAAGCACTTAAAAAAGCACTAAAATCTTTTGAGAATATTTTACCTCAATTTTTAACAGTATTATTAATAATAGGTTTACTGTTAGCTATAGTAGACAAAGATACAATATCACAATTACTTGGAAATGAAAGTGGAATTATTGGAATGATGCTTGCTGCAATTATTGGTTCAATTACATTAATTCCTGGATTTGTAGCATTTCCACTAGCATCATCATTATTAAATGCAGGAGCTGGTTATGGTCAAATTGCAATGTTTGTTACTACACTAATGATGGTTGGAATTGTCACAATACCTGTAGAAACTGAATATTTCGGGAAAAAAACAACATATAGAAGAAATGCTTTGGCATTAATTTTTTCAATTATTGTTTCTATGATAATAGGAGGTGTTATGTAATGAAAAAGATATTAAAAAGATATCGTTATTTTTTACTTCTTTTGGTGATTAATATTGTTCTTATATTTATAATTCCTGATATCGGCATATCGGCTTTTTTAATAACTAAAAATAATGTAATAACTATGTTAGGCTTAATACCTCCAATTTTTATATTGCTAGGTTTGCTGGATATATGGATAGAGAAAGAAACTATGATGAAATACATGGGAGAAAATTCAGGATTAAAGGGTTCTGTTCTGGCTTTTATAATGGGTTCAGCAGCAGCAGGTCCATTATATGCAGCATTTCCAATAGCAGGAGTGTTGTTAAAAAAAGGAGTTAGTCTTTTTAATGTATTTTTATTTATAGGAGCATGGAGTGTAACTAAAATTCCAATGCTTTTATTTGAAGCAACAAGTCTTGGAATGAAGTTTATGGCTGTTAGATTTGGGTGTAATTTAATTGGAATAATATTAATTGCATTTATTTTATCAAAGTTTTCAGATTCTATAACGAAGAAAAAAATATATGAAAATGCAGAAAGATTTTAACTAGTAAATTAATATAAATCAAATAGAAGATTTTATTATTATATTTTTTATTTCACAATACTTAGATATTGTGATTAAAAACATCAAAGATACATAGAAAACGTATGTGTCTTTTTATAATTATCGTAATATCAACAATATTATCTAACAGATCCAAAATTAGAAATAATAAATAAAATATGGAGGAAAAGAACATGGAAAATAATAATGCTTATATTATACCTACTCCAATACTTAATGCCAAAGAAGAGAATTCTATTGATGAACTAACTAAAAGATATGATAAATTATGTGAACCAGGTGCAATATCTGTAGCTAAGGAAAGATTGGTGAAATTCATTCCAGATAAGGTTAAAAAATTAAGCAATAATGCAAAAAATCTTATTACAGAGCAACAATTATATACTCAGGCTATGGATGTAATATTGAAAGGTTTTAAGGCAGTAGAAGAACAGGCATCAAAATTCTCAATTAGTGAAAATGGAATTATTGATAATATTAATTCAGTCTGCAAAGATAATCAAATATCAAAGATAGAAGAAATCTTACTTATGAGGGGATATGATATTTCAAAGGCAGTAAATAGATATAAGACAAAAGATTTTTGGACAGCTTTTGCAGAAGGAGCCATAACAGGAGCAGGTGGTTTTTGGACATTACCATTCAATATAGTTTTAAGTACGTTTTTATATTATAGAGCTGTACAATCTATAGCTATGCATTATGGATATGATGTAAAAAACGATTCAGCAGAGCTTATGATAGCAAGTGAAGTTTTTATAAATGCGCTAAGTCCAGATTCAGATTCACATAGTGAGATGGCTAATCTCATAGGGAAAATCATGCTTATAGGTAAAGCAGAGGCAGTAAAACAGACAGTGAAAAAGGGATGGACTGAAATGGCTGCAAAAGGTGGAACAGAGTTATTCTTGACTCAAATTAGAGCATTGGCACATAAATCAGCTCAAAAAGCACTTGAGAATGCTGGAAAGAAAGGAATTGAAAATAGCATATTCAAAGATATATTTGCGCAAGTAGGAAGAAAATTAACGCAAAAAGTTATAGCAAGATCAATACCAGTTGTATCTGGCATAATTGGAGCATTATTTGATAGTGCACAAATGCAACAGGTTTTAGATTATGCTGATGTTTTCTATAATAAAAGATTTTTATTAGAAAAAGAGCAACGTATTAATATGTTGGTAGAGGGTAAAGAATGTATATTTGATGTTGAGTATGAGGAAAGTGCGTGTGATGATGAGGAGGACATGAATTAAGAGGATGGTATTTATCTAATGACAATTAATAAGAAATAAAAGTAATATTTTACAAATAGTTATATACATCTGAACCACTGTATAGAAAAAAGTATCGAAAATGTGCATTTATTAAAGATATATAGTAAAATATATACTAGAAATTGTACTATAAAAGGAGAAAAACAAATATGGCAGCAATAGGATTTGAAGATCAGTTATGGGCATCGGCAGATAAGCTTAGAAACAATATGGATGCCTCTGAATATAAACATGTAGTATTAGGACTTATATTTTTAAAATATGTATCGGATACTTTCATGGAAAAGCATGAGGAATTAATGAAGGATGATCCAGACTTTGCAGAGGATAGAGATGAATACACAGCAGAGGGTATATTCTGGGTTCCTGAAAATGCAAGATGGAATTATATAGCTGAAAGATCTAAACAACCTGAAATAGGAGCTATTATAGATGAAGCTTTAGATACTATAGAAAAAGAAAATGAAACATTAAGAGGAGTACTTCCTAAGAATTACTCAAGACCAGAACTTGATAAGAGAATACTTGGAGAAATAGTTGATTTATTTACTAATATAAATATAGGTGGAACTATTGAAAAGGAAAAAGACGTACTTGGTAGAGTATATGAATACTTCCTTGGAAAGTTTGCAGCTAATGAAGGTAAAAGTGGTGGTGAATTCTATACACCAAGATCAATAGTTAAATTAATGGTAGATATGATTGAGCCATATAAGGGATATGTATATGATCCAGCTTGTGGTTCTGGTGGTATGTTTGTTCAAAGTTTAAAATTCCTTGAAGAACATAGTGGAAATACTTTTGATATATCAGTGTATGGACAGGAATCAAATCCTACAACATGGAAATTAGCAAAAATGAATCTTGCTATAAGAGGAATAGAAAATAATCTTGGAAGTAAAAATGCAGATACATTCCATGAAGATTTACATGCATCACTTAAGGCAGACTATATATTAGCAAACCCACCATTTAATCAAAGTGACTGGGGGCAACCTTTACTTGTAAATGATCCAAGGTGGAAATATGGTACACCACCAGCAGGTAATGCAAACTATGGATGGATAGAGCATATGATAGATAAGCTAAGCCAAAATGGTAAAGCAGCAGTTGTTCTAGCAAATGGTTCACTTAGTTCAAATACTTCAAATGAAGGTGAAATAAGAAAGAACATATTAGAAGCAGACTTAGTAGATGCAATAGTGGCACTTCCAGATAAGTTATTCTATACAACAGGAATACCAGTATGTATATGGTTCTTTAATAGAAATAAGTAGAGATGAGCATAATTGATCTTTAGAAAATTGAATATTGATTAGAGAATTAAAAATAGTAAAATTAGGATAACTACTAATAATATGACCTAAAAAAGGGCAGACTATCCCTATGAGGATAGTAAATGTAAAAAATTAGATTATCAAAGAGTTAACTTGCACGCTTAAGATTACTTAAAGAACGAAGCATATCGCCATTATTTGTAAGGATTGCGGCGAATGCAAAAGCTAAGAGACATATATTTGCCAAGGTTTTTTGATTTTCGATGGATCTCATGTTTTTTAAAGAAGGGGTCTCTAGTTTTTAATTTTTTTATTTTTTTTTTTAACGTTGTGACT
>DPOH01000343.1 GCA_003539755.1 Clostridium sp. | reverse complement strand
TTTTGAGTTTCAAAAATATAAAAAGGTACAATTGTGTGATTTGTTTTAATTTGAAATTTACTTTTTTGAATAAATCAAATTGTATAATATTTCAATTAAAAGTAAAAATATTACATCTTGCAAGGTTTTTAATCTACCTCTAAAATTATAAATTATAATAAAATAAAAAAGTACTCAAAATATAGAATTTGGGTACTTTTTTATTTGGTTTTTTATAAAGTAGGTATATATCAGGGTTTTAATCATATCTTTAAAATTTACTCAAAACACCAAAAATCACAACGAGTACTTTATATAGACATAATGTGCACTATTTTTTATACATATTTTTACCAAGTATAGATGCACATAATAATATCATTTCCCATTGAACATTATTTATACATAAAGACATTTGAAGAATTAGAAAAATTATAATAAAATATAATTATATAAATAGGACAAATCTTAAGAGGTTAACTTATGGAAGAAATATTATTAGCAGTTAAAAACAAAGATATAGATGAAGAAAGCGCACTAGATATATTAGTGGAATTTATAGATAAAACCAAAATAACTAAAGTAAAGAATATAATAAAGCTACTGTGTATAGGAACATTATCTTTAGAAAATGCATCAAAAATGCTTAATGCAATGAGCAGTTTAAATAATGCAAATGATTCACATGACGAAGAATTAAATCATGAAGATGAACACAAGAAAAGTAAAAACTATTTTTATGGTGAATACGGAGCTAGGAATAAAGATGGTGGTAAAAGCCACGAAAAAGCCAAAACTCCTGAAAAATCAAGACAGAAAAAAGCAGCAAGACCACTTGAAAAAGAAGAATACGATAAAATAATGAGCTTGTGTAAGAGCGGATTTAAATATGATGACAATGGTAAAACAAGGACATTCAGACCTAATGAACAGCTTGCTATGACTTTTCTACTTCAAGCTAACTTAGGACTTCGTATATCCGATGTATTAAAGCTTACACCTTCTACTTTGAAAAATGACAAACTCGAAATAATAGAAAAGAAGACAGGTAAATTACAGTATAGAGATATTAATAAAAATCTTAAGGGAATTATATATGAATATGCATTAGATCATAATATAAAGGCAGACGAATGTATTATAAAACTTAAGAGAAGAGGAGTACATAAACAGTTATCAATAATAACTAATTATTTAAAGCTTACTAATATAAGTAGCCATAGTTTTCGTAAACTATACAGCATGACAGTATATAATGCTACAGATGGAGATATTGAACTTTTAAAAGAATTATTAAACCACAGCAGCATAGCTACAACTCAAAAATATATAAGAAGAACTCAGCAGGAAATTAATAAGGTTAGTTCGTCTATTGATTTTACATATTCATGGTAATAAAAAAGTTATTACTACAGTGAGACCCTCTTCTAATTCTAATAAATAAAAACAGTAAAATATCTGTACCGTTTGTGAAGAGTGTACTTTGTACATTAATATTTAACCAAATAAAGAAAATACAAGAATAGAAGTGTTGTGTATTAAATATTTTATGCATAGCACTTCTATTTTTATACAATTTTAGAGACATACATTCTAAAGTCTGATTAAGAAATCTGCATTAGTAGAATTTTAAGAGGCATTTAAGAAATCTTTAAGAAATTAATGGTAAAATAGTGTTGATATTACAAATAAAGCAATACAAATGGAGGAGCAAATATGAAGACAATTCAGATTTCGAAGCTTAAACTTAAGGGCATAAGCTTCAAAAAGATAAAACACAAGAAAAGGCTAGTTGTAATTCTAATATTAGTAGGTGCCTGTATAACAACAGCAGTTGTTTTATCAAAGCCTAAAGATAAAGTAGTAACGAACTATAGTCCGTTAAAGAAAGAGGATATTGTGAAAAATATAAATACTACAGGAAGAATAGAGAGTAACACCAAAGTAAATGTTTATTCTACATTAAATAATGTAGTAAAAGAAGTAAAGGTAAGTGCAGGAGATAAGGTAAATGAAGGTGATGTATTATGTATACTAGACTCATCTGCTCTTGAAAAGGAAATATTTGAAGCTGATGCTGATGTCAAATATAACAAAGATAAGGCAAAAGTTGATTTGGAAAGTAAAAAACAAGCTTATGATAATGCTGTTAATAATATAGAAATATCAATTAAAGATAGTGAAAGTGCAATTAATACAGCAAAGATAAAATTAGATGATGCACAAAGAAATTATGATACTCAAAAAGCATTATATGAAGGTGGAGCTGTTGAAAAAGATAAGTTAGACCAAGCAGAATCAACACTCAAATCTGCTCAAAATGACTATGATAAGAGTCTTGCAGACCTTGAAAATACTAAAATAAAAGCTCAAAATGAAGCTGATAATGCTAAAAGCAGTTATAATGCTGCTACAGTAGATTATTCAAATAATAAAGCTGATATTACACTTCAAAACAAAAAGGATAATCTTAGCAAGTGTGTAATAACAGCTCCAGCAAGTGGAACTATAACTACAGTAAATGCATCTGTTGGTAATCCAGCAAATGGAGTATTATTTGTAATAGAGGATTTTGACGACCCAATAATATTAACTGACTTAAAAGAAATAGATGTGAATAATGTATCTCCAGGACAAGATGTTGAAGTTACTACAGACGCAACAGACGAAGGAGATTTTGCAAAAGGGAAAGTAGTAAGTATAAATGATGTTGCTCAAAGTTCAGGAATGAAGATGAATTCGAGTGGAAATGGTAACAATAATAGTGGAGGAGATTCTCAAAGTAGTTCATCAAAATTTGAAGCAAAAATCAAATTGGACAATCCTAAAGGAAATGAATCAATTAAGGTAGGAATGAGTGCAAAAGCTAATATCATATTAGATAAAAGATTAGATGTATTTTCTGTGCCTTTTTCATGTATTTTAGAAGAAGATGATGGTAAATACATTGAAGTACTGGCTGAAGCTGAAGAAGGTAAGTATCAAGTTAAAAAAATTAAGATTGAAACTGGATTAGAATCAACTTCTGAAGTTGAAATTAGTAGTAGTGAATTAAATGAAGGAGATAACATAATTATGGAACCATCAGCTTATAATGATGGGGAAATTGTTGTATTAGGTCCAAGCAGTGGAGGTGGTGAAAATAAAAATGAGTAATATTATTGAAATGAATAATATTGTAAAGAGCTTTTATATAGGTACTCCGAATGAATTAAATATATTAAAAGGCATTGATATTGTTGTAAAAGAAGGAGAATTTGTTTCTATAGTAGGGGCATCTGGTTCTGGTAAAAGTACTCTTATGAACATTATAGGAGCTCTTGATAAACCAACAAATGGAACATATATGCTGGATAATATCGATGTCAGCAGTCTTGAGGATAATGAGCTATCTAATATTAGAAATAAGAAAATAGGTTTTGTATTTCAAACCTTTAATCTTATCCCTAGAAGTACAGCACTAAGCAATGTTGAGCTTCCAATGCTATATGCAGGAGTAAGTGCTAAATTAAGAAAAGAAAGGGCTGAGCATCTGCTTGAGCTTGTTGGAATGGAAGATAGAATGAAGCATCTTCCTAACGAATTGTCAGGTGGTCAGAAGCAGAGGGTAGCTATAGCAAGGGCATTGGCAAATGATCCTAGTATAATTCTTGCAGATGAGCCTACTGGAGCTCTTGATTCAGAAACAGGAAGACTTGTTATGGATATATTTCATAAAGTACATGAAAGAGAAGGAAAAACAATAGTATTTATCACTCATAATAATGAATTGGCAAACGAAACTCAAAGGATTATCACATTAAAAGATGGGCGTATAATTTTAGCAAAGGATAACTTGGCATATAAAAGCAGATTTAAGGAGAGTGATGTTGTTTGTTCATAAAAGAAAATATTAAGCTTGCAATTGCAGGCCTTAAGTCTAACAAAATGAGATCTCTCCTTACTATGCTTGGAATAATAATCGGTATATCATCAGTTATTGCTATTGTATCAATAGGTGATTCTATACAATCTGCTCTTGATGATACATTTTCACAATTTGGAGTTAAGAATATAAGTATTGGTATAAGACCAAGAGAGGATAATTATAATGTATCACTTGAAGAAAGTGATTTAATGACTGAAGATAAAATTGACGAAATAAGATCTGCATTTAAAAATAAAATTGGTGGTATATCTTTAAGCGAAGAATATATGAATGGAAGTGTAAAGAGTGGATATAAGTATGCAAATGTTTCAATAACAGGTGTAAATGATGAATATGATAAAGTTAATAATGTAAAAATAGCAAAAGGACGTTTTATATCAAAAGCTGATGTTAAGGGAAAGAAAAAGACAGCAGTTGTATCTGATAAGCTTGTAGAGAAGATGTTTAAAAACAATGAAAATCCATTAGGTAAAGAAATAAAGATCACTCTTCCAGAAACAGTTGAGTCTTACTATATAGTTGGAGTTTATAAATATGAAGTAAGTGCAATGGAAAATATGATGTCCACTCCTGAAAAAGATGTTAGAACACAGCTTTATACAACAATTTCAAGTGTTAAAGAAAACGACAAGAGAAAAGGATATTCTTATTTTGAAGTTATGCCTAAAACAGGAGTTCAATCAAAGGAATTATCAAAAAATATGAATGATTATTTAAAGAAGATGTATAAACAGAATAAAAAAGTTTATGCTAGGGCTCAATCACATGAAAGTGAGGCTGAATCAATGACTTCAATGTTATCTATTGTATCTATTGCTATTTCAGTAATTGCTGCAATATCTTTATTAGTTGGTGGTATAGGAGTTATGAACATAATGCTTGTATCTGTAACTGAAAGAACTAGAGAGATAGGTACTAGAAAAGCGTTAGGAGCTAAGAATTACCATATTCAGCTACAGTTTATTACAGAAGCTGTTATAATCTGCGCTATTGGAGGAACTATAGGAATAAGTTTAGGTATTGGCTGCGGTGCAATTGCAAGCATTCTGTTAAAGGCTCCGTTATCTATATCAATAAGTACTATTATTATAAGTTTTGTATTTTCAATGTCAATAGGGGTATTCTTTGGACTATATCCAGCAAGAAAAGCTGCAAAACTCAACCCAATTGAAGCATTAAGATACGAATAATCATTAAAGGCCATATAAAATTTATGAAGTGTTCTATTGCATAATATCAAAAAACTAAATGTGATATTATAACGAAAATCGCTTGAAATATAATTAAATATTGTAAAAAATGTATTGTAGTGTTAAAATATGTCTGGGTAGTATCTTTAGAGAGCTATACCAGACATTTTTTTCATTAGATTATTGTTTTTAACAACTCATATCTATAAGAATGAGATTGAAATTAGGCTGTTGTATCACTTATTTGGAGGTGATACTTTATAAAAATTGGATTTATAGGTCCTGGGAAGGTAGGCGTAAATTTAGGACGCTACTTTACTCAAAAAGGAATAAAACTTAGTGGCTTTTATGGACGAAATCAGCATAGTGCCAAAGAAGCTTCAAAAATTACAAATTCAAATTATTATGATACTTTAGAAAAATTCATTAAAGACAGCGATATAATATTTATTACAACACCTGACCATATCATTTCAATTATAGATATAGAAATTTCAAAGTTTGATTTAAATAACAAATCTATATGCCATACTAGTGGCTCCTTAAAATCAACTGTTTTATCTAATGCTAAATTATCTGGTGCGTCAATCTATTCTATACATCCCATGTTTGCATTTTCAAATAAGAATATTGAATTAAATAAGTTAGGAAAGATGTACTTTTCTTTAGAAGGTGATTTTGATCCTAAAGGCCATGAAGAATCAAACGTATTAAAGCTGATAAAATCATTAGGAAATAAATATTTCATACGAAATATAGAAGATTCTTCTGCTTATCATCTTGCAAATGTAATGGTATCTAATTTTGTCCTTTCTCTTTTAGACATAGGTACAAGCTATTTATGTAATATGGGTTTAAGTGAACATGATGCTATAAATGCACTGTATCCCTTGATTCAAGGTAACATAGATAATATTCATAGTAGTGGATTTGTAAATTCATTAACTGGTCCTATTTTAAGAGGCGATACAAATACTATAGAAAAGCATTTAGATGCAATTAAAGATGAACATAAAGAACTTTATAAAGACTTATCTATGAATCTTTTAAAGCTTGTAGGAAAACGAAATTTAGATATGAGTAAAACCAGCGAAGTTAGTACAAAGAAAGAAATCAATCCAAATCATGAAAATGCAATAAAATATTTAATTAATAATTCAGAAAAACACAAAGAAATATACAAGCTATTAGGGGGATTAGAATAGTGAAAAATACAGTGTTAACATTTCAAAAGGCTAAACAAAATGGAGAAAAGTTATCTATGCTTACAGCTTATGATTATTCAATGGCAAAGATAATTGACGAAAGCGGTATTAATGGGATTTTAATAGGCGATTCATTAGGAATGGTAGTTAAAGGTGACGAAGATACATTGGGTGTTACTGTTGATGATATTATTTATCATACAAGAGCAGTAAAAAAAGGAGCTAAAAATGCTCTTATAGTTGCTGATATGCCATTTTTATCATATCATGTGTCAGTTGAAGATGCTGTATTAAATGCAGGCAGAATCATGAAAGAAGGAGGAGCTAACGCTGTTAAGATTGAAGGTGGAGCTAATATTGCAGACAAGGTAAAAGCTATAGTAGATGCACAAATTCCTGTTATGGGACATCTAGGATTAACTCCTCAGTCAATTAATGCATTCGGTGGATTCAGAGTTCAAGGAAAAACAGAAGAAGCAGCTAAGACATTAATAGAAGATGCCAAGAAACTTGAAGAGGCAGGGGTATTCTCTATAACTCTTGAAGGAATTCCAGCTAAGGTTGCTGAGCTTATTACAAATGCTGTTTCAGTACCTACAATAGGAATTGGCGCAGGAAAAGGTTGTGATGGACAAATACTTGTTTATCAAGATATGTTAGGAATGTTCAGTGACTTTGTACCTAAGTTTGTTAAGCAGTATGCAAATATAGGAACTGTTATGAAAGAAGCAATACAATCGTATATTAAAGAAATTCAGGATGGAAGTTTCCCTGAAGAAAAACACACTTACAAAATAGACGAAACAGAACTTAATAAATTGTATTAATTATTTTGATATGATTCATTATATTTCAAAATATATTTGCTTATATGAATCGTATCTTGATTAAATAAATAACCACATAGTAAAGGATGGGGAAAATGTTAGTTAAAAAAATTAATGAAGTAAGAAATCTAGTTAAAGAATGGAAAGCACAAGGATTAAGCATAGGATATGTACCAACAATGGGAGCTTTACATGAAGGGCATGAAAGCTTAATAAAGAGGGCTGTAGAAGAAAATGATAAAGTAATCGTAAGTGTATTTGTAAATCCAACTCAATTTGGACCAAATGAAGATTATGATTCATATCCAAGAAATATAGAAAAGGATCTTGAACTTTGTGAAGGTGCAGGTGCTGCAGCTGTATTTAATCCAGAACCTTCTGAAATGTATTTTGATAATAGATCTACAACAGTAAGTGTTTCAGGACTTACAGATGTTTTATGCGGAGCAAAGAGACCTGGACATTTTAATGGTGTATGTTTAGTTATAACTAAATTCTTCAATATAGTTAAGCCAGATAGAGCTTACTTTGGACAAAAAGATGCTCAACAACTTTCTATAATAAAGCAAATGGTAACAGATTTAAATTTTGATATTGAAATTGTAAGTTGTCCTATAGTTAGAGAAGCTGATGGATTAGCTAAGAGTTCAAGAAATACATATTTAAGTAAAGAAGAAAGACAAGCTTCAACTATAATAAACAAATCATTAAAAAAAGCAAAAGTTTTAATAAAAAGTGGAGAAAGAGATTCTAAAAATATAATTAATTTCATAAAAAATGAAATTAGCAAAGAACCTTTAGCAAAAATTGATTATGTAAGTATAGTTGATAATAACACTATAAAAAACATAAAAACTATTGATGATGGTTCGTTGATTGCAGTAGCTGTTTTTATCGGAAATACAAGATTAATAGATAATTTTATTTTCTAAGTTGTGTAAAAAAGTATCATACAATTTGGCAG
>DPOH01000086.1 GCA_003539755.1 Clostridium sp. | reverse complement strand
GTGTAATATGATTGGAAAAAGAGTTATTTTATATAGTATAGAAAAGATAGCATTAATAGGTGAAAAAATTGAACTTGCTGCATATAACTATAAGCTTCCTTTTGCAGAACCAAGAATTTTGAATACAAGAATAGATTTAAATAATGATATACCATATAGTGTTTATGATTATTTAAAATGGTTTAGGGATAGTAACAATAAGGTAGCAATTTATGTACCCAATGAACAGAAAGTTAAGATAACTTTTGATTACTTTGAAAATAAATTGAAACTTCCAAATGTAAAGATATTAAAGGTACTAAGTAAAGATGAAATAAAAAGGTGCAATCGTGTATCAAAATATAAAGATAAGGCAATATTCATAATAACAAATAGATTTGAGGAGTTAATGGAATCTTGCTATATAGATAATATCATAGTTTTATTTTCTGATGATAGTAAATTCAATTATAAAAGTATTTTATATATATGTGGTCAGATACGAAATATAAATTTTAATTCTCCAGAGATTCTTTTAGTATCTAATAACATATCAGCAGATATGGATAAAGCTAAGGATATGGCAAGAGAATTTAATAAAAAGGTATGGGAAAAAAATCTACTTACATTAAAAAAATAATTATTAGTTTATGGTATGGGTTTCTTGAAATAATATATCCTATAGAATCATACTGTATTATATGTGGTAAAGAAGGACATAATGGAATATGTGATTCTTGTATGTCTAACATAAAGCAGATAGAGTATATTATTCCGAGTAAAGATGAGATGATTATAAATAGTTATGGTCATTACGGGGGGGTTCTGAAAAAACTTATCCTAAGATTAAAATATTACAATGATTTTACAGCAGGAGATATATTAGCAGAATTACTAGAAAAATATATTAGAGAAAATATTAAGTATAGTGAATATGTTATTTCTTATATACCAATGTCAAAAAAATCAAAGAAAAAAAGAGGATTTAATCAGTGTGAGTATATTGCTAAAAAAGTAGCATATAATTTATCAATTAGAAATATATCAATTTTATATAAGTGTAAAGAAACTAAGGAACAGAAAAGACTTTTGAGGCAGGAGAGATTTGAAAATATAAAAAATGCTTTTGGAATATATGAAGAAAAAATAAAAGAAATAGAAAATGTAATATTAATAGATGATGTTACAACTACTGGTGCAACAATGATTGAAGCATTTAAAATATTAAAAAAATATGGTATAAAACAAATAAAACTATTGACCTTAGCCAAAAGTCATATATAATATTAATGTAAAGCTAGGTCTGTGGTTGAAAGTCGAAGCTAGTCGCAGGCAAAACGATCCACGTAATCTAGATAAAATGTCTAGGGAGCATGGTGCGGTATAGAAGTAAGTCCTGCCAGTTAAAACTGAGAGGGTTAGTAGTGAGGAATTAATTTTTAGTAGCAAAAGCTCCAGCAGGCGAGTGTGGGGTCAAAAACCAGGTCAGCTAGCTTTACATTTATTTAAATATATAAAGTTATTAATGAATAATATGAAAGAATATATAATTTGCGTAAAGCAAATTTTTTTATAGCATAAATTTTCAGAATTTACAGAAAACTATCTTGTTAATTTTGCTATGAAGTGCTAAAATATAGTTAACTTAAATAAAAAGCTTAATAAAAACTTTTTCATATAGAGAGGGGCTGGATAGAATGAAAGTAACAGTTTTAGCAAAAAATATTGAACTAACAAATGCGTTGAAGGAAATTGTTGAAAAGAAGATACGCAAATTAGAGAAATATTTTGAAGGAGATATAAATGCTAGAGCGACACTTAGTGTTCAAAAAAGTAGACATACTATTGAAGTGACAATACCTTTCAATGGAGTTATATTAAGAGGAGAAGAATCAACTGATGATATGTATAAATCATTAGATCTTGTTATAGATAAATTAGAAAGACAAATAAGAAAACAAAAAACAAGATTATCAAGAAGAAATGGTGGGTCAGTAAGATTTGCAGAAGTTGCAGATGATGATTTTAACGTTTCTGATTATGGTACATTAGTAAAAGTTAAAAAATTTGGAGTCAAGCCAATGAATTCTGAAGAAGCAATACTTCAAATGGATTTATTAGGACATAACTTTTTTGTTTATCAAGATGCTGATAGCAGTAAAGTAAATGTAGTTTATAAAAGAAAAGATGGAAATTATGGTTTATTAGAACCAGAATTCATATAATGAAAATTCCCACCAATAAAAGGTGGGGATTTTTTTGTTAACATAAAAATTTAAATATATCAGAAAATAATAAACTATTATATTGAGAACAATTATAATGATATATAAATATTAAATTTACATTAAATTATTGTGATTTCTATGGTGAATACCATAAAAATTGCGAGTTTTATTGAAAAACATGATGATAAAATGTTATAATTTAAAAATACGAAATTGAAAAAAATTAGAATTTTTAATATAGAAATATATTTTCGAAAGGATGACATTATGGGATTATTAGATGCCTTATTTGGAACATATAGTGAAAGAGAAGTAAAAAGACTTAGACCAATAATAGAAAAAATAAACTCATTAGATGAACAAATGCAGAAGCTATCGGATGAAGAACTTCAAGCTAAAACTCCAGAGTTTAAAGAAAGATTAAGAAATGGAGAAACTTTAGATGATATTTTACCAGAAGCTTTTGCAGTAGTAAGAGAAGCTTCATCAAGAGTTTTAGGTATGAAACACTATGATGAACAGCTTATGGGTGGTATTGTACTTCACCAAGGAAGAATAGCAGAAATGAAAACTGGTGAAGGTAAGACATTAGTTGGAACATCACCAGCTTATTTAAATGGTTTAAGCGGAAATGGAGTTCATATAGTAACAGTTAATGACTATCTTGCAAAAAGAGATGCTGAGCAAATGTCAGAATTATATGGATTCTTAGGATTAACAACAGGAGTTATTGTACATGAATTAAACAATGACCAAAGAAGAGAAGCATATGCATGTGACATAACTTACGGAACAAATAATGAATTCGGATTCGACTACTTAAGAGATAACATGGTTATATATAAAGAAGAAAGAGTTCAAAAGCCATTAAACTTTGCGGTTGTGGATGAAGTTGACTCAATATTAATTGATGAAGCTAGAACACCACTTATAATTTCAGGTCAAGGTGACAAGTCAACTGAATTTTATAAAATTGCAGATCACTTTGCTAAAAAGTTAGTTGCAGAAAAAGATTTTACAAAGGATGAAAAAGCAAATGCTATACTTTTAACAGATGAAGGTATAAAAAAGGCAGAAGCAACATTCAATGTAGAAAACTATGCAGATGCTGAAAACTTAGAATTACAACACTATGTTACTCAAGCTTTAAAAGCTAACTTTGCTATGAAAAAAGATAAAGACTACATGGTTAAAGATGGAGAAGTTATCATAGTTGATGAATTTACAGGAAGACTTATGGAAGGTAGAAGATATTCAGATGGGCTTCACCAAGCCATAGAAGCTAAAGAAGGTGTTAAGATTGCTAGAGAATCTAAAACACTTGCAACTATTACATTCCAAAATTATTTCAGAATGTATAAAAAGTTATCAGGGATGACTGGTACTGCATTAACAGAAGAAGGAGAATTCAGAGAAATATATGGTCTAGATGTCATTGTTATACCTACACATAGACCAATAGCAAGAAAAGATAACCCTGATTTAGTATTTAGCACAGAAATGGGGAAATTTAAAGCTGTAGCAGATGAGGTTGCAAAAGCTTATGAAAAACGTCAACCAGTACTTGTTGGTACTGTAAGTATTGAAAAGTCAGAATTAGTTTCTAACTTATTAAAGAAAAAAGGAATTCCTCATAGAGTTTTAAATGCAAAATTCCATGAACAAGAAGCTGAAATTATAAGTCATGCTGGTGAAGCTGGTAACGTAACTATAGCTACAAATATGGCTGGTAGAGGTACAGATATCAAGCTTGGCGAAGGTGTAAGAGAAAATGGTGGCCTTAAAATAATAGGTACTGAAAGACACGAATCAAGAAGAATAGATAATCAGCTTAGAGGACGTTCTGGTAGACAAGGAGACCCAGGTGAATCTACATTCTTCATTTCATTAGAAGATGATTTAATGAGAATTTTTGGTTCAGAAAAGATTCAAGGTGTAGTAGAAAGATTAGGTCTTAAAGAAGACGAAGCTATTGAAAGCAAAATGGTTTCAAAAGCTATTGAAAATGCTCAAAAGAAAGTTGAAGGAAATAACTTTGATATTAGAAAAACTTTACTTGGATACGATGATGTTATGAATATCCAAAGAGAAGTAATCTACAAACAAAGAGCAGAAGTTCTTGAAGGTGAAGATGTTAAACAAGAAATCTTATCAATGGTTAGAGAAGTAATAGCTGATGGAGTTAATACTCATATAACTGGAGATAGTGATGATTATAGAGAAGAATTCTTACACTTAATGGTATACTTACAAGACTTATGTTTACCACCTAACAGAGTTAATTTACCAGCTCTTGAAAATATGTCAAATGAAGAAATTATAGACTATTTATATAACATAGCTGTTGAATACTATGATGAAAAAGAAGCTGAATTTACACCTGAAAGATTAAGAGAAATAGAAAGAGTTGTACTTTTAAAAGCTGTTGATACTAATTGGATGAATCATATTGATGCTATGGATCACTTAAAGCAAGGTATCGGACTTCAAGCATTTAAACAAATTGATCCAGTTCAAGCATACCAAATGGAAGGTAGTGAAATGTTTGAACAAATGATCAAGGAAATAAAGAAGGAAACAGTAAGATTATTATTCCATGTTAAGGTTGAAAAAGCACCTGAAAGAGCTAGAGTAGCTCAAGAAACAGCTGCTATTCATCAAGAAGGTCCAGGAGCACCAGGACCAGGATCAAATCCACAGAACGGACCAGTAAGATTACCAAATATGCATAAATCAAATCTTCAGCCAGGAAAAGATCCAAGACCAGGAATGAATCCAATGATGAATAATGTTGGTCCGGTAGGAAAAATGCCACCTGGTGAACAAGGATATACTCATCCATCACAAATGCCTGTAAGAAATGAAGAAGGTCCAGGAAGAAATGAATTATGTCCATGTGGAAGTGGAAAGAAATATAAAAATTGCTGTGGAAAATAAGTTTAAATTAATTTAGAACTTAGGATTTTATATAAAGTTCCAACAGAGTATTAATTATAATATTTATTAATAAGAAATCTCCTAAGGGAGATTTCTTATTTTATTAGATACCTTTTAAAATATGTGATTGAGGTAGATTAAATGTGATTTGAATTTGGTAATAGTAATAAATAATTACTTATTTAATTATGGTATAATATTTAATCATAAGAGATAATATTAATTATTCTATATTTGTCCAAAGACAGTTGAATTAATATGATACTGTGGACTTGAAAGAGGTGAAAATAGATGAATGTTAAATTAGAAAAAGAAATTTCTAAACTTTCTAGCATAAAAAAATCTATAGAGGAAATGGGGGCTTCACTTTGACAAACCTGCTTTAGAAAGAGAGCTACATGAACTTGAATGTAAGATGCAGGAACCAGGTTTTTGGGATGATTCAAAGAAAGCTGAAGAGGTTACTAAAAAAAGTAAAACAATTAAAGATAAAATAGATAGATTTGATAAAGTGAAGTCTCAATTAGAAGATGTTGAAGTTTTAAATGAGATGATGGAAGATGATGATGAAGAATCAGCTAATGAAATAATAGATACTATAAAGAATATTGAAGCCGAAATAGAAGATTATAATATGAAAATTCTTTTAAATGGAGAATATGATAAGAATAATGCAATAGTTACTCTTCATGTTGGTGTAGGTGGTACAGATGCTAATGACTGGACAGAAATGCTGTTAAGAATGTATACAAGATGGTGTGAACAGCATGGATATTCTGTTGAAACAGTAGATCTTCTTCCAGGAGATGAAGCTGGGATAAAAAGTGTTACACTAAAGGTTAGTGGAGAATATGCGTATGGATATCTTAAAGCAGAAAAGGGTATTCATAGATTAATAAGAATATCTCCATATAATGCAAATGGTAAGAGACAGACTTCATTTGCATCTATGGAAGTTTTACCTGAGCTTACAAAAGATCAGGATATAGAAATAAAAGCAGATGACTTAAAGGTTGATACTTATAGATCTGGAGGAGCTGGTGGACAGCACGTTAATAAGACAGATTCAGCAGTTAGAATTACCCATATTCCAACTGGAATAGTTGTTCAATGCCAAAATGAAAGAAGTCAATTTGCTAATAGAGATACTGCAATGGAAATGCTTAAATCAAAATTAGTTGAATTAAAAGAAAGAGCACATAAAGAAAAAATTGAAGATTTAACTGGTGAACTTAAAGATATGGGATGGGGAAGTCAGATAAGATCATATGTATTCCATCCATATAGTATGGTTAAAGACCATAGAACAAATGTAGAAACATCCAATGTAACAGCTGTTATGGATGGAGATATTGATATGTTTATAAATGCATATTTAAAACAACAATAAAAGTAATTTATAAATAATAAGTTAAAAATATTAAAGGTAAGAAGTATCTTAAGCGTATATTAAGTTTAAGATGCTTCTTTATTATTTTTATTATATTCATAGTAGTGATATAAAATCATTTTTATAATAATTTTCTTATTGTGGTTTGTAAAATATATCGATCATTGAATGGATTGATGTTAGTATAACACATCCATAAATAACAATATTAAGCCCCGGTTTTAAGATTGATAGTACACCACCAACAGCTAGTGCTGCAATTATTACTGCACCTATAAATTTAAAAAAGCCTGATTTGTTTGTTAAGAGTGTTGTTACAGAAGAAAACATTATTAGTATTAATGTTAGAAAATAAAAGATATTTTTTAGAATGTCTGAAAATGTAATTATACTTATTTGATTTAAGGTTAGTACTGAGATAAAAAATAATAATAGAAAGGAACATATTTTACTTATATTACGAATCATACTTTCACCACCTTTTGGAAAATATTTACATAATAATT
>DPOH01000113.1 GCA_003539755.1 Clostridium sp. | reverse complement strand
TCGCACAAAAACAAGTTTTTGGCTCTCTGCTTATAGAAATATGAAATTTCTATAAGGTTATTTTATTTGCTAAGGTGGTTAGATTTTAGTACATTATAAAAATAAAACAGCAAAGCAGAGAAAACTCCACAATGCCGATTATTATAGTATTCATATTAAGTTTTTATATTAACCATTTTTTCTTATACTCATATATTAAATCTTTTGAGCAAATACCTTTTTTAAACCATTCACAACGGCTACATATTTTTATAAAAGTATTACAATTATAATTTCTGTAAATATTATTTATAATTTCTTTAAAAGAATATTCATGATCATTCTGAAGTTCCCAATATTTAAGTGTATTAAAATCAAGTAAACTCACATTATTTTCAAAAATGCATGTGCTGTTATTAGTTTTATTTGGACAGTATTTACACAATGAATCACATTGAGATACAAGTTTTATATGCGTATCAGGTTTATTGCGTAATTGAGAAATTATATTTTTCATATTAGAAGTAAATTCAAAATTATAACCAAGACCTTTGAAGAAGAATATACAATTTATATGATGTGGTCTAATAAGCAGCATGTTTTTGAGCTCCTAATATAAAGTAAAGTCTAGGCTTTATTGTATATCCTATAAAAACTGCTGCAAATATAGTAATACAGTCTTTTATTATAAATGGCATTATACCACCAGCTATAGCTGCAGTCATAGATATTGATGTTACATATTTTAATTGAATAGCACCAAGCATTAAATCAAGTAATAAACCTAAAAAAGCTAGTACATATAATAAAAGTTTATTTTTCTTATAAGATCCAAATCCAACTAAGAATGCGAGTAATATAAAACCAAAGATATATCCACCTGATGGTCCAACTAATACGCTAAAGCCACCATGAAAACCAGAGAAAACAGGAATTCCTATAGCCCCTAATAAAGTGTATATAATAAGTGTAAGTGTTGATAGTTTATATTCTACAATAACTGAAATTAAAACTATGCCAAAAACTTGAAGTGTCATTGGCACTGGTGTAAAAGGAAGTGGAATTGCAATTTGAGAAAATACTGCCATAAGAGCAGTGCATAGCCCTACTAAAGTTATTTGTTTTGTTGATAAATGTAAATTCATATTTAAACCCCCTAAAATTTACTAGTATATATTGATAATACTACAAAAAAAACAATTGTCAACATAATTTCAGAAAAAAGGTTAACAATTAAATAGATATTAACATATTACACTGTGAACTATATTAAATTAAGACTGAAAGGTATATACTTATATTATAGAGAGAAAATCGTATGATTTTGTACTATAGTAGTTTTTAAGAGGTATATTATGAATATAACAGAAAACACTAAAGAATTTAATAGAGATATAATATCAAAATACATAAAGGAAAAGTACAAAATAGAGCCTGATTATCCTTGGGCTAAGTCTCCAACTAATGCTGTATTTAGACATAAAGACAATTCAAAGTGGTTTGCCTTGATGATTGAAGTTCAAAAGAATAAATTAGGATTAGAGGGAGATAATAAAATTGACTTGATAAATGTAAAGTGTGATCCGATGCTTATTGGTTCACTTAGAACTTGTGAAGGATATTTGCCTGCTTATCATATGAACAAGGAAAACTGGATTTCAATTTTGTTGGATGGTACTGTATCAAAGGATGAGATTTGTAAGCTTGTGGATTTGAGTTTTAACATGACTAAAAAGATTAAATAAGCTTTGTATTATAAGGTTTTAATAAGCATTGCCAAAAGTGGCAACGCTTATTTTAAATAATAGGCACTTATTTCTATATGCTACAATCTTTTTATAAAGTATGATATAATGGTAAGGGTTCATATCTAAGCAGTGAAAGGAGTTATCATGACAGTAGCAGAAATAACAAAAAAGATGATTGAATATTCTAATGGAAATCTTCATGATATAAATCATTTTATGAAGGTTTATGGATATGCAAAGACAATAAGTGAATGTGAAAATGTAGATGCTTATACTAAAGAAATCTTAGAAGTTGCAGCACTTTTACATGATATAGCATGTCCTTTGTGCAGAGAGAAATATGGTAACACTAATGGTAAATATCAGGAAGAAGAAGGCAAGATATTAACAGCTGAGTTTTTAAAGGGTGCAGGATATTCTGAGGAATTCATAAATCGTGTTGTTTATTTAGTTGGACATCACCATACTTTAACTAATATTAAAGGGGAAGACTATCAGATATTAATTGAAGCTGATTATTTAGTAAATGCTGATGAAAGTAATTATTCTAAAGAAAACATTAAGAATATGCTTGAAAAAGTATTTAAAACATCAACTGGAATTTCATTATTAAAATCAATGTATGGAATAGAATAGTAATGAAAGTTTCTGTATTTATAGTGGTTTAATATATAGGTGTATTGAAGTGATATGAATTATAATTTATTAAATATAAGGAGTGTTAATTATGCCATTTATAGGATCAAAAGTAACTGTTAAAATATCAAAGGAAAAAGAGGAAATAATAAAAGCTAGATTAGCTGAAGCAGCTGAATCAAGCTTAGGTAAGCCAGAAAAATTCTTAATGGTAGGCTTTGAAGATGAGTATAAATTATATTTTGCTGGAGAAAGACTTGAAAAAGGTGCTTTTGTTGAAATGAAAATTTTAGGAAAAGCTACAAGAGAAGAATTTCAAGAAATGACTGCAAAGGTATGTAAGATTTTTGAAGAAGAATTAGGAATTCCTCAAGACAAAATATATGTTAAATATGAAGAAGTTCAATATTGGGGATGGAACGGATCTAATTTTTAATAGTTAAATATAGATATGATAAAAAAAGTGCTATGGCAAAATTAATTTTGCTGCAGCACTTTTTTCTGTATTAATTATGTATTGAAATCTTATTTAATAAATGTATACATTCATTGCTTAAACCTATTAAATTTACTTTTACATTATTATTTTTGTATTTGGATACTATTTTGTCTATAGCATCTACAGCAGATTCATCCCAGATTCGTGAATTTGAAAAATCTATATTTACTATTTTTACGTCTGACGAAAAATCAAAGCTATCAACAAATTGAATAGTAGAAGCAAAAAATAACTGACCGTCTACTTCATAGTCAATACTATCATTATTAACTTTTTCATTTAGCTTTATATCAGATATTTTTGAGGCAAAGAATACTGCACTTAACATTATTCCAGTAATAACTCCATAAGCTAAATTATCAGTTAAAAGCACAATAATTACAGTAGTAATCATTACGATAGTATCAGTTTTTGGAACTTTAGTTATTCTTTTTATGGAGTTAAAATCAAAAGTATCAAATGAAACTACTATCATAACTGCACCTAGAGCAACTACAGGTATTTCAACTACAAATCTGTTTAAAAGTATTATTGCTATAAACATAAAAGTTCCAGAAGTGAAAGTTGATAATCTTCTTCTTCCTCCATAAGTTTGATTTACTACAGTCTGCCCAATCATTCCACATCCTGCAATTCCACCAAAAAATCCAGTAACAATATTTGAAAGTCCTTGACCTACACATTCTCTGTTCTTATCGCTTTTTGTATCAGTCCTATCATCTACAAGCTGTGCTGTTAATAATGATTCTACAAGTCCTACAAGAGATAATGAAAGTGAGTAAGGGAGAATAATAGATAAAGTTTTAAGATTAAATGGTATATTTGGAATAATAAATTTTGGGAGTTCTGTAGTTATTCTTCCCATATCACCTAGTGTTGGTATATCTATTTTAAATAAAAATACAATAAGACTTACTACAATAATTGATATTATAGGTGATGGTATTGCTTTGGTCACCTTTGGAAATAAATATATTATTGCAATTCCTATTGCTCCTAATATAAGAAGAATATATGGACCAGTGAAATATTTTATTTGTGACTTAAACATCATTATCCCTAGAGCATTTACAAAACCAATCATAACAGGCTTTGGAATAAATTTTAAAAGATTTCCTGCTTTTAAAAAACCTAAAATAACTTGTATTATACCAGTTAATATTGTTGCTGCAAGCATATATTGGATTCCATAATCACGTACAAGACCAGCAAGGATAAGTGCCATAGAGCCAGCTGCAGCAGAAATCATACCAGTTCTTCCGCCGAAAATTGATATTATTATAGATATGCAAAATGAAGAGTATATCCCAACCATGGGGTCAACCCCAGCTGCAATTGAGAATCCTATTACTTCAGGTAAAAGAGCCATAGATGTAACAATTCCAGCCAGGAGATCTCCCTTAATGTTTCCAAACCATTCTTTTTTTAATTCATTCATTAAATACCTCCGCTTTTGTAAAATATTTATTATAATTTATAATTGATAACTTATTTTTAGTATTCTAAAGTTGTAATAAATTTATAGAAACAGATTATATTATACGGAGTATTATATAAGTTGGCAATGTAAAAATGTGTTATATCAAATGTATATTAGACAGTATGTAAATTAGATATTAAATTTATAATTTCATAATAAATGGAATTGGTTAAATTTTATTGGCGCTTTTTCTAGAAAGGTGTTATCATATTCTATGAATATTTATAAATTAAATAATGTTTTATCAGGGAAGTTTTATATTGTCTTTTTTATATGACAGATGAAAAACTTTATTATAAAAATATAATAAATGAGATACTAAGGAAGTAGAGAATATTAATGAATCACATAAAAATTATTAAAGAAGCAACAGAAAAAATAATTAAAAAATTTAAGAAGGGAATTAATAATAATATTAATTCAGTAAGAGGGAAAATTTATAAAGCACAGGTTGAAGCAGAAAATAAAGCCAGTGGTTTATCTATAAAAGATATAAAACATGAACTTCAATTTAATTTGTATTCTAATGAAGTAGGGAAATTTTTGATTTCATTTTGTGAATATATAATGTATATATTAGCATGCTGTGGGATTATAATATTTTTGTATGGTCAATCTACTGACTATAATGTGGCCAGTTTATGTATTCAATTAGGTATGATTCAAATATTTATAGCTTTAATAATTGGAGGTATCTGTTATATAAAGAATAAACCAATACCAATGCTTGTTTATACAGTAATAACGGCAGTTACATATTTTTTAAGATTAATAGGACACTCATATTATAATATAATTAATGTTTTCGTATCAGTATGTATGAGTATAGCAGCGGTCTGTATCATAAGATCAATTATTAAATCTAAAGGATCAAAGGGAATAACTGAGATTTTAAGTGGTTTATTTGGTTCTGACGATGAATACAGTGAAGAAGTAAGCCGTACAGAAATCATGATAAGATGCCCAAAGTGTGGTAATATATGATCAAAAGATGATAATTTTTGTGGTCACTGTGGTGAAATGATTAGATTACAAACAAGAGTTGAGAGAAACAGCAAGAAAAAAACTACTGTTAAAGCTTCTGTGAAGATTAAGGAATTATCAAAGAAGGCAAAAAAGTCTAAGGGAAATAACACTACTATTATGAAGGATATTGAAAAAAAGATTATAAATAATACTCAAGATTAGGTAAAAGATAAGTTATTAAAAAGTATATGGAATTTAATAAAGTAGAAGACAACTTTATTTAAAAAATAAGCATAGGATTTTGTATCTTATGCTTATTTTTTAAAAATTGAATTACAGAATATGGGATAATAGGATGTGTGGAATATATTTCAAAATAGAAAAATTTTGAGTTTGAGAAAAGTAGGATTAATTATATGGCATGAAGTTAGTGATGACAAATCAGTAATTTTAGAGGAGTGATTAATTTGGACATTAAGAGATGTAAAAAAGAATCATTTGTTGTAATAGGGAAAGAAGGCTCTACAGCAGATGGGCAAGGGTTTATTCAAAATTTGTGGAAAGAAGCTACAGAACACTTTGCAGAAGTTAAATCATTAGCTAAGAAAGAGGAAAAAGGAAATTTTTTAGGCTTTTGGGGTGCAATGTCTGATGTATCAAGATCATTTAAACCTTGGGAAGATAATTTTACTAAGGGATTATATTTAGCTGGAGCTGAATGTAATGATGATGCTGAAGCACCAGAAGGATGGACAAAATGGAAGGTTCCAGGTTATGAATATCTTTATGTTGAAAATGATGGACCTGATACTTTTCCAAATATGATTCAATATTTAAAGGATAATAATATTGCATTAGCTGGAGCTGTTCATGATTTTACATGCCCATGCGACGGAAAAAATTATATGTTTTTTCCTATAAATAAAATTTAATATAGTTATCTTATTTCCAATTAAGTAAGAAACTAATTTTTAAAAAGTAAGTTATTATGGTATAAACAATAGTAGGTATATTCACAATAATTTATAAAAGAGATAAGCATATGGAAGAGGGTGAAGAGAAGTGATTTCGATTAAAAAAACAAATGAAGAAGATAGATTAGAAATAATAAGTAACTGGGAAGGCAGAATAGTAAAGCATTTTAAAGGGGACTTATATTTAATAATAGATACGAATGTAATACATACAGAAACCAATGAAAGAATGATATATTATAAAGCATTATATGAACAATGTAGAACATTTGTAAGACCAGCAAATATGTTTATAGAAAAATGTACTGATGAGCAGTATAAAAAGTATGGTCAGAAATATAGATTTGAATTGTTTGAAATGGTTTCTAAGAAAAAATAATTTCTAATTTTGAGTTTTAAGTATATAAGAATGTATATATAAAAGAATATATATTCTTATATATTTGCTTATCTTATTGGAATTAACTGAATTTATAATAAATATGAATACAAAAGAATTAATGATAAGGGATGATAATATGAATAAGACTATAGAAAGAATAAGAAAATTTAGAGATGACAGAGATTGGTCGCAATTTCATACTCCAGAAAACTTAGCTAAAGCAATTAATATTGAAGCTGGAGAATTATTAGAACACTTTTTATGGGACAATGATTTTGATAAAAAAGAAGTCTGTGATGAATTAGCTGATGTATTAGTTTATTGTGTACATATGGCAGATGCTCTAGGAGTAAATATTGAAGATATTATAAACAGTAAAATGGATCAAAATGAAAGAAAGTATCCAGTAGAAAAAGCTAAAGGTTCAAGTAAAAAGTATACAGAATTTTAATTGTTGACGAGTAAAAGATTAGGTACATGAATTAAGTGATTAAAGCATGTATGGATATAGAAATAGATAAACTCACTATTCCCTAAAATTATTGGGAAGGGTGAGTTTGTTTAATAATGTTTAAAATAAATATTACAAATATTAAAATAGTATAGGCACATTTATATTTAAGATATCTATGAACCTTTCATTAATAAAAGGCTGTGAAAATACATTTTCACAAGTAGATTTGAAGGTTTCTTTTGACATAGATATTTCTTCTTCAATAAATTCATCATACCAAAAACTAGTCATTTAATTATGACTGGCTTTTTGGGGGTTAAATTAGCATTGTCAAAAGTGTCAACGACTTATTATGAAACAGACCAGAAATCGGGAAGTTTAAATGTATCAGCGCCTTCTACTTGAGATATATTTTTTAAGATATCTGATAAAAAAATATGTTTCATCTTGTCTTCAGCTACTGATTGAATCTGTTTGTAGTAGTTGTCTAAAATCTTTTGAATATTACAGCCTAGAAAACACTCTGGATTCGTATGTGTATCAAGGTGTAATAATGGTTTATCTCCTTCAATAGCTTTATATATATGGAATAGATTTATTTCATCTGGATTTTTTGCAAGTTCTGGCTTTGCATGGCCCTGCACACTATTTAGCAGGCCACCTTTTCTTAAAAGAGACATAATCTGTCTTACATATGATGGATTTGTATTAACACTATTTGCAATAGCTGTACTTGATAAATCCTGATCTTTGTAAATACAGATAAAGGCTAATATATGTACTGAGTCACTAAATTTTGTTGAATATTTCATATTTATACACTCCTATAATTTGTTGTGTTTTTAATTATAACATAAGTCTTCAATTTTATTTTAACTTTATTTGCAATGATATTTAATAAGCTTGATAGGTAAATTTTACATTCATATTTATATTGACTTTATTTGTAGTGGAGATTAAGATAGTATCTACAGGGCTGTTATTTTATTAATAACAGCAAAATCGATAATAAAGATAAATATAACTAATGAGGAGAGATTACATGTTAAATATAGATAATTCAATAGAAACTTTATTAAAAATGATTGAAGAGGCAGATGCTGTAGTTGTTGGAGGTGCAGCTGGAATGTCTAGCGCTGCTGGATATAACTTATATGCAACTGATGAAAGATTTTATGATTGTTTAGGAGCTTTTGCTGAAAAGTACGGAATGACTAATGCATTTGATGGATATTACTATAACTTTAAAACAAGAGAAGAAAGATGGGCATTTCTTGCAGCTTTTGCTAAAGGTAATATGGATTTTCCTATAACAGAGCCATATATGAATTTAAAAAAGCTTATTGAAAATAAAAATTATTTTGTAGTTACAACTAATCAGGATTCAATGTTTTCACGTATTTTCCCAGAAGAAAAGGTTAGTGCAATTCAAGGTGATTTTAGATATCTTCAATGCAATGACAGATGCCATGATGAAATATATCCTGCTACTGAAATTTATGAAAAACTTTATGAAAATACAGATGGAACTACAGTGCCAACTGAAATGATTCCTGTATGTCCAAAGTGTGGTGGGGATATGGAACCTTGGGTTCGTTCATTTGTATTCTTAGAAGGTACTGCTTATAAAGAAGCTTATAGAAAATATTATGGTTTCCTTCAAGATAATATGTATAAGAAAATTTTATTTTTAGAGCTTGGAGTAGGAATGATGACACCAATGTTTATTAAAGAGCCTTTCTGGAATTTGACATATAAATTACCTAAAGCTTCTTATGTAACAATAAATCCAAAGGATGCTCTTGTTCCAGATGAAGTAAAAGATAAAAGCTTAGCTATTGGAGAAGATATTGCTATGGTTCTTGAAAAAGCTGTTAAAGCCTTAGAAGAAAAAAACAATGCTGACTGTTAAATTTGCAGATAGGGATGTTATTTCAAAAAGGCTTTCAGATGAAGAATATGATAAGCAGATTAAAGAAATAGCTGAAATAATAAAAAATGCTGATGCAGTTGTAGTTGGTGGAGGTTCTGGTTTATCTAGTGCTGCTGGATATAACCATTACCACAGAACACCTTTATTTGATAAGTATTTCAGCAAGTTTGAAGAAGCATATGGATTTACTTCAATGCTTGATGGATATTATTATTTATATTCTACAAATGAAGAAAGATGGGCTTATTATAGCCAGTATATAAAATTCATGTATGAAGCTGAAACAGGCAAACCTTACGTTGATTTATATGAAATATTAAAAGATAAAGAATACTTTATTATAACAACTAATATAGATATGCAGTTCTCAAGAGTTTTTCCTGAAGATAAGATTTGTCTTTTTCAAGGAGATTCTAGATATTTTCAATGCAGCCAGCCATGCCATGACAAATTATATGATAATAAAGAATTAATATATGAAATGAATAAAAACATTGAAGGTACAAGAATACCATCAGAGCTTGTTCCTAGATGTCCAGAGTGCGGAAGAGTAATGGTTCCGTGGTTTAGAGACTATGAATTCCTTGAAGGGCAGTTTTGGAAAGATGGTAAAGATAGATATGAGAAGTTTTTAAATAAGTATAAGGATTCAAATATTGTGTTCTTAGAATTAGGTGTAGGTGATATGACACCAAGTGTTATTAAACTGCCATTCTGGCAGATGACATTTGACCTGCCAAAAGCTTCTATGATTACAGTAGACAGAGCAAAAGCTGAAGCACCTGAGCATATTAAAGATAAATGTATTGCGTGTAATTTAGATATAGCAGAGTTTACTGAAATGCTGAAGAAAGAGCTGGCAGATTAATATTTTTAATAAAAAATAAATATCAGAAGACAAACTAATTATGTGTGTAAGCAGTTAGTAATGGTCAAAAATAATTTAAATAACAGAAGACGGAGGAATAATATGTACAATAATATTGATCAGGTAGTCCAAAAGATAAAAAATGCAGATGCAATTCTTATAGGTGCCAGCAACGGTTTATCTATATCAGAAGGGTATAATATATTTGCTGAAAACCAAGATTTTATCGATATGTTTTCAGATTTTAGAGATAAGTATGGAATTCGTAATATTCTACAAGGAATATTTTATGATTATCCTTCAGAAGTTGATAAATGGACATTTTTAAGTAGATTAATTTATAAAAATTATCATAAGTACGAAGTAAGTACTGCTATGAAGAGTTTATATGAGTTAGCTTATGATAAACCTTATTTTATAGTTACTTCAAATGGTGAATGTCATTTTGAAAAAACAGGATTTAAAGATGAAAATATCTTTGAAATAGAAGGAAACCTTTTAAATATGCAGTGTTCTCATGGATGTCATGATAAACTTTATCCTACTTATGATTTAATTGAAAATATGGCTCACGGCACAATAAACGGAAAGGTTCCAGAGGATTTAATTCCAAAGTGTCCTGAATGTGGTGGAAACATGGACCTTAATGTAGCAAAAGACCAATACTTTATTGAAAATAGAGAAGCTCAGAAGAGATGTACAGAGTTCCTTCAAAAATATCATGGAAAGAATTTGGTAATCTTAGAACTTGGAATAGGCTGGAGAAACAGATTAATCAAGGCTCCATTCATGGAAATAGCCAGAAATGAAGAAAATGCAGTATATATTACAATAAATAAAGGTGAAATATATATTCCAGATTTTATTCAAGATAAGTCTTTTGGAATTGATGGAGATCTTTCAAGCATATTAGAAGAAATGTGTAAGGAATATAAAAATAGATAGGAATGAATTATTGGGGATTTATTTTTTGTTGATTTTAATGAAATTTTGTGTGTTATCATAACAGCACTTATTATAATTGACAGCTGAAATTTAAAAATATATCATTATGGTATAAAATGTAAATGAGTAAAGGGAAGTGTTGGGGATGCCATTTATAGAATCAAAAGTAACTGCTAAAATAACACCTGAAAAAGAGGAAGTACTTAAAAAGAGATTAGCTAAAGCTATGGATTGTATCTTTGGAAAAGAAGAAAAGTATTTAATGATTGGATTTGAAGATGAATACAAATTATACTTTGGCGGAGAAAAACTTGAAAAAGGCGTATTTATAGAAGTTAAAATATGTGGGCAAGCTACTAGGAAAGCATTTGATGAAATGACTGCTGAAGTGTGCAGGATTTATGAAGAAGAATTAGATATTCCTCAAGATAAGATTTATGTAAAGTATGAAGAAGTTAAAAATTGGGGATGGAATGGAAGCAATTTTTAAAATTTAAAACAAACTTAATTGGAAATAAGTTTCTTGATTCAATGAAAACATTATGTTAAAATCAAAATAGTTTAAACATAATATTTAAGTTTTCTAGGGTTCCGCAGATGAATGATATCTGGACTGGTCCAAGAGAAAACGCACATGCATTTTGTGTTCACGGAAGGATAAAAGCCTGGGAGATATTTTAATTATATTTCTCATGGCTTTTTTGTTTTATTGCTAAATAGACATAATATATAATAGATAAACTTCTTGAGTATATTAGAGTATTTAGTTTATATTTATAATGAACTACAGACTATTTTGACAAAGGCAGAATTGGAGGAATAAAAGTTATGAACAATTATTTAATAAAGGAATGTACATTAGAGGATATAGAGAAAGTTAAGGAAATAAGCGAAAAGACATTTTATGAAACTTTTGCAGGGGATAATACTGCTGAAGACATGGAAGAATACTTAAAAGAAAATTTTGCTTATGAAAAAGTTGAAGCAGAGCTTAAAAATGAGTATTCAAAATTTTATATAGTAGAAGATGGTGACAAAGTAGCTGGGTACATGAAGGTTAACTTTGATAAGGCTCAAACAGAAGAGGGATATGATAATTCATTGGAAGTTCAAAGAATTTATATACTTGAAGAATATAAAGGTAAGAAGATAGGTAAGAGTTTAATTACAGAAGCAATTGAACTTGGTAAGAAGAACAATGTTGATTATATATGGCTTGGTGTATGGGAACATAATTTAAATGCTATTAAATTCTATGAAAAGATGGGATTTGAAAAGTTTGATACACATATATTTGTACTTGGTGAAGATAGACAGACAGATAATTTAATGAAGTTAATGCTATAATTTTAAGAGTTCACAATAAACTATTTTTAAAGTAAAAGTATAGTTTGCAATAGAGTATGGCTGATTTTTATATATTACCTAAATGTATATAGCAGATAGTATTAAAGTATTATAATATATTTATTTGGTTAAGCTATTTTTACGAGGTGATATGTATGAGCAGTAAATATACAAATAGCAAAAAGAAGATGGCTTCGTTAGGACTTAAGAAAAATAAACAGGGAGATTATGAATATATCGATCCACAAGATACTACTTCAGAATTTGTACCTGTGAGAAATTTAAATAGGAAAAAAGAAAAATAATTTATGAAAAACATCTTAT
>DPOH01000328.1 GCA_003539755.1 Clostridium sp. | reverse complement strand
TCTCGTTTCTCATTTAAAGATAATACTATTCCTGTCAAATTAACCTTCTCCCATCACCTTTTAATTCTCATTACCCATATGACTAATTATTTTATATTATAATAATATTTATTATACAAAAATAATCAGTGTGTTCTTTTTATATCATAAATTCTTCTTTTTGACTACAAAAAATCACATTTTTTATTTTTCTATTTTATAAAATCATTTATATATTTTGAAAAAATAACCCACTTTACAAAGTCAGAAGAGCTCTTTTTCTGACATCTTGCAAGTTTTTTTATTATCTCCTTCTGCTCATCAGTCATCTTAACATAAATACCTTCGTTCCTTATTAATTCAAATTCAATTTTTTTCATTATGTTAAGTATATATGGATATATTATACAAAAAATTCTGTTTATCGTTAAGCATAATTTTCTAAATACATATAATATTTTATTTTTTGCAAGCTCTATCATATCCAATAAAACATTCTTTTTCATAACTATACATCCCCCAATAATATTATTATTAATTTATTATATTATGTCTCTTATATATTTATTACACCTTAAGAATAAATCAATAACTTATATCTTATATATACATGATAATATTTTTTAAATCCCTGCGAATATACTTTTCATATTTTAAAGACACACTTTTTCAACAAATTCATATATATATACTATAAAGCAGAACCAAAAGAAAAAATCTAATTAATAAACTTATGATATATGGAGGTAAACTTATGAAAATGGTAAATGAAGATAGCAGATATGAATCAGACAGAAGAAGCTGCAGAAGAGAAGAAAGATGTTGTGGCCAAGAACCTGGAAAAGCAATATTAAAATGTGGATCTGGTGGCGTAGGACCATTACCAGTAATCTCTACACCTCTAAGCAATCCTATTCCTGTTGCTAGCGTTTCTATTGATACTCGTGCAATGGAATGCCCTAAAGTTTTATTACACTTTACTTGTCAAATAAACTTACCAGCTGATGCAGGTGTAAACTTAAATTTTATGATTAGCAGAACAACTAATTGCGGATGCCCACAATATATTGGTGGAACATTCACATTCTCTGATTTAGTAGCAGTATTAGAAGCTGAATCATTCTCATTCCAACAATGTGACTGTAACACATACCAAGATTGTGTAACTTATACAGTTGAAATAGATCCTAGTAGCTTAATCGCAGTTACAGCTGGTGTAACTATAACTAATGCAACTCTTACAGCTCTTGCAGTTGAAGATCTTTGCTAATTAAAAGAGAGTTTATTATAAGGAGCCCTTTCATAAGGGCTTCTTTATTATTAAAATATATTTTTTAAATGTTCCCATTAAACCTTTCAATGAATATTATACTATTGTATTTAAAAATCTAAAAAGGATGTACTTAATGAATAAGAAAAAAAATAATTGTAATAATACTCAAGCTGAGTTTTATGTTCCAATGGGAAGAGTCGGCTCATTAGTAATACAGGTGCCTGTTGTTCTCTCAATAGTCAAAGTATCTATACCTATTTCTTCAAACATAGACATTTCTGATTCATATGATGATGTTAGTACTCTTTCAAATAAAGTATTTCTTTCAAAGCCAACCTTAAGCAATAATTCAAACTTATCTATAGAAGGATATGTTGAAAAGAAAATTGAATATATGACAAATTGCAATCTAAATACAAATATACCTTTTGCAGCTACAATTCCTGTAAATTTTTCTATTCTTCCTGAAACTAAAAATTCTACTAGTACAAGCAATAATTATTACAAAAGGCCTTCCCCAAAAATATCCTTCTCAATAGACTCAATAGATATAGAATCCGATTCATATGAAATAGTAAATTGTACCTATGAAAATTCTATGGTTATATCTATAAAATTAACTTTAGTTCAAAATCAATATGTATTCATTCCTGAACCTGAAGGAGATGTATTATTACAAAAACAAAACTCAAATGCTATACAATCTAATGATTCACAAGATAATTTCTATTATACTGTAGGATATGACAGAAATTCCGGATTGATTGCCAACAAAATTCCTATTAACAATAATAGTAATAATAATTAATAATTTTAATATATAAAAAATAAAATAAGCTATAGAAAACAAAAATTATAGTTGTTTTCTATAGCTTATTTATCATTCAATAAATCCTAAAATTTTTAATACTTCTTCGCCTATTTTTCTTTCTTTTCCTTTGTATGGATAACAATGAATATGAATTGCTGGGTTAAAGTTAAGTTCTATTATTCCATATTTGCTATTTGGGTCTTTATAATCTTCAAGCATCATATCAACACCACATATTCTAGCACCAACTGCTTTTGATGCATTTACTGCAATATTTTTAAATTTTTGTGGAATATCATCAGTATAATCTATACTATCGCCACCTGTACTTATATTAGAATTTTCTCTTAAATATACAATTTCATCTTTTTGTGGGATATATTCAAAATCTTTTCCTTGATTCTTTAAGAATAATGCTGCATTTTCATCTAAATTTATCTTTTCTAAAGGAGTTACATAATGATATCCTCTTAATGGATCTTCATTTTTTATAGCAACAAGCTCTCTTATAGTCTTAACACCATCACCTTTAACATTGGCAGGTACCCTATGAAGTATTCCTGCTACTTTATCATCTATTACTAAAAATCTATATTCTTTTCCTTTGATAAATTCTTCTAAAAGTACTGTATTGTCATGCTTAAATGCAATTTCAAATGCTTTTATTATATTTTCAGCACTTGTACCTTCACTAAAAATACTTATTCCTGTTCCAAAGTTAGTCGATTTCGGTTTTATTACTATAGGCTTAAATTCATAATCTTTAGCTCTTGCATAAGCTTCATCCATAGAAAATACTTCTATTCCATCTGGAACCTTTATATTATGTTCTCTTAATACTTGTTTAGTAACACTTTTATTTTCCATAATTAATACAGTTACATAATTATCTTTAGATGTCTTTGTCGCCTGTTTTACATATTCAACATGTTCTCCTTTTTGAAGTCTTATAAAGTTTTCACTTTTATCTAAAACAGTTACTTTTATTCCTCTTTTTATTGCTTCTTTCATAAGTATCTGTGTAGAAAGTTCTAAATATTCAAATCCTTCAAGCTTAAATCTATTTTTATATGCTTCTTCCTTATACTTTCTTCCAAGTTCTAAATTAGCTTCTATATATCCCTTATCCTTAACAAGCTTCTCTAATCTATATGCATAAGTAAGTTTTGAATCCTTAACCTTTTCTATCATATTAAGTATTACATCATTTAATTTCAAATCTAGTTCATCATTAATATGTAAAATTTCGTTTAATATTTCTAATGACCATTCTTCTCTTAATATATTCATACCATTCTTTTTTAACATTACATTTTTTTGACCAAATGTAGCTATCTTATCTTGATTAATAACGCCCTCTTCCTGCCATTTACTATAATCATATTCTTCTTTAATAAGCAAGTATAAATTAAATATTTGAAGGAATTTTAAATCTTCTAAGCTTATTCCACCTTTTTCAAAAGGATTAATATCAATACTTCTATATTCCAAATACATTATTCCATCTTCATCAAGAGATTTCATAAAATCTTTGACATTTTTAGGCTTAAGTCTTATTGAACTGTATAATTCCTTATGGCTGTCAATAATACCATCATCAATAAATTTCTTTACGCTTTCAATATATGCATTAGTACTTGAATAATCAGGATATAAATCTATGTTATTCTTATATCCACATTCACTATTCCTATAAGAAATTGCTCCTTCATTTGTAAAACTATTAGATGAAATTTCATTACTTAAAGCTTCATATCTACAACATTTATAACTTTCATCTACAATTCCACTAGCACCTAAAAGATATATTTCAAGCCATCTATAACGCAAATAATTTCTTGTTATTTTTAAGTAAATATTATTTTTAAACTCTTTGAATGAAATTTCATGTCCACTATGTTTATATAATTTTTCCAGGAAAGAATCTTCAAATGAAAAGTTATAATGTATTCCACATATAAGTTGCTTTTTCCCACCATACTTTTTAATAAGTTTCTCTCTATATTCCCTTGCATTTTTCCCAGCTTCACTATCATCATACTGTGCTATTATAATTTCATCATCAGAAGGAACTATACTTGGCATTGATTGAGGCCATAAATACTCGTCTTTATCAAGTTCCATTGCTGTTATATCATATAATGCATTGCTGAAACTATACACTTCTTGAGGACTTTTAAGAGGTGGTGTTATCATTTCTATCTGGCTTTCAGAAAAATCCGTAGTAATGTATTGATTGCTTATTTTATCACCAAATATACTAGGATGAGGTTTCTTAGATATTCTTCCCTCATTATCTACTCTCAATGATTCTCTTTCTATTCCATAATTCCCTTGAAGAAGTTCATAGGATGTAAAAATCTGCTTAATTTTTTCTAACATTTCACCAATACTCCTTAACTAACTAAATTTGATTATAAAATCATATACATTATTTCAAAAAATATATAAATCAATATTTTATATATTAATAGCTGATATTCTTGACTTTTCACATTACTGCATTTAGTAACTAAATCAAGAAGAAACAATATAATTTATCTGCCTCCACTACGTTCAACATCCACATTTTATATTTCTTATTCATCATTATATTATAATATTACAAGGATTTTTTTCGACATATACATCAAATATAATATAACAAAGTTTAATTTTATTCAATATAATTTTATATGTAATTTATCACATTTATATATGCATTAATATTAGACCTTATGATACTTTCTCATTATATATCAGCATGTATATTATTTCTTAATTACACAAAAAATATATCTATAATTTTTAAAGGAAGTGAAGCCAATGTTTGTCCCCAACAGAATACTTTTTGAGAAAAATTCTTTAGATTATGAAATAGGGAATAATATTTTTAATACCTTTAAAGATAATCCTAAGGTAGAAATAATTAATATGTCATCAAATAAAATAAAAAGTCATATACCTGGAGATAATATTTATGATTTCTATAGACATGGTAAGAATACACTAGTTGTAGGTGCTAAACGTCCTGGAAAGTTTCAATCCTGTAAACCTTCTGCAAATTACCAGCTTCCTCTTATTTCTGGCTGTACTGGTCAATGCCAGTATTGTTACCTAAATACCAACTTAGGAGATAAACCTTATGTTAAAGTAAATGTGAATATAGATGATATTTTAAATACTGCCGAAAAATATATGAATGAAAGATTACCTCAGCTTACAATTTTCGAAGGTTCGGCAACATCTGATCCCGTTCCTATGGAACCATATACTCATTCACTACAAAAAGCAATTGAATTTTTTAGTAAAAAGCCAAAAGGTAGATTCAGATTTGTAACAAAATTTAATGATGTAGATTCGCTTTTAGATTTAGAACACAATGGAAAAACAGAAATAAGATTTACATTAAATACTGCTAAAGTTATAAATGAATATGAAAAAAGAACAGCTTCTTTTGATTTAAGACTGGAGGCATGTAAAAAAATCGCTGGAGCATCTTATCCAACTGGTTTTATAATTGCTCCAGTATTTCTTTATGAAGGCTGGAAAGAAGATTATAAGAATCTGCTAATTAATCTTCATGATAACCTGCCTAAAACTTTAAGTGCTCCTGTTACATTTGAAGTAATTTCGCACAGATATACCACTAGAGCAAAAAATGTAATTAATGAAGTTTTTCCCGATAATACACTTCCTATGAATAATGATGAAAGAAAATATAAATACGGACAATTTGGATATGGAAAATACGTCTATACAAAAGAACAGCTTGATGAAATGAAAACATTTTTCACTGATAATATAAATTCTATTTTTGAAAATAAAATTATTAAATATATAATTTAACAATTATAAAATAAAAAATTAAAGCTTCTTATAGAAAATATTATTTATACTAAAATTCTATAAAAAGCTTTTTAATTTACAATTATTTTTATATTATATCATTTTACACTTAACATGTAATTATCTCGTATAAAATAAATATCGTATTATTAAATATGTAATATTGCATCTTGAACAATTACATAATTTAGAAAATCCACTTAAACACCTTACCTTTAATTATAACATATTATAGGGGTTCCTGGTTCTATATTGTTGTATATAGATTGAGCTAATTTATATGGTGCATTTACACATCCATGAGATCCATTTGATAAATAAATTTTACCTCCAAACATGCTTCTCCAGCTTGCATCATGTATTCCAATATTATTATTAAAAGGCATCCAAAATGATACTGGTGACCTATATCCTTGTCCTATTAAAACAGAGTCTCTGTCTTTATATTTAAGAGAATATATTCCTTCAGGAGTTGAAGTTCCATTTGCTACATTTCCTGTTACAATACTTCCTTCTGTAATTAATACTCCATCCTTATAAAACCATAAATACTGTTTTGACATATCTATTTCTACATAAGTACTTCCAATATCATTAGTAACATATCCCAAAGCAGTTTTAGAATATATAGGCTGTCTCTTTACAAACTTCTTACTTTCTATATCTTGTTTTATATGATTAATTTCTTTATCTCTACTAATTTCATATCCATAATCTCCACCATTTACAATAATATTTCTACCATCAGTAGTTGTTAAATTACGAGTTTTACCGCTAGTATTATATTTTTCACATAACTTATCTACATAAGCCGAAATTTTATCATCTTTTAAATTACAGCTATAATTTTCATCAATCTCAAAAAAATCAAATAATATATCTCCATATATTTCTTCAACACTATCACCTAAATCATATACAAGCTTAAAATCCTTATATTGATTAATTTTCTCTTGAGCTTGTATAACTTCTTTTGATGATGATTTATATTTAGGCTTTTCATAACAATCTGCTTTGTCTAAGTCTACTTCACTTACACCACTATATATTGCTTTAGATACTTCAGCATATAATTTATCCTTATTAATCTTATTTCCTTCAACTTCTTTTTCTATTGAAAATGATTTACCATTATATTTTAATGAAGCATTTTGGGGTTCAATAATATCTTCATTAAATAATTTTAATTTATGTATAATATCATTTAATTTATTTTTATCAAAAGTAATAATATTAGATGTATATTCTAATGATTCATCTGTTCCATTTTTTTTCTTAGAAAATATAGCTTTAACCCATGATGTTTTATTTTGTTCATTTTTAATCTGTTCAATTTCTTTTTTCTTAGAGTCATCATAATTAACATCAATATCTATTCCTCTAATCTCACCCTCACTATTATTTCTTCCCACTAATCTTAAATTATAATTTACAATATTAGCTTTAAACTCTTCCTCAACATCACTTACACTTTTTCCAGAAACATTTAGACAATTTATAGATGTTCCATAGTAAAAGTTATTCTTAAAATAAAAATTAAGACTAGCTCCTATAATAATAAGTCCTATAATCATCAATATAATAGCTACAATTTTTATACTCTTATCCCTTTTAGTTACAATAATTTCTTTGTCCTGTTTTCTTTCTCCTAAAATTCTATTTTTCTTTTTTCTTTTGTTCCTTTCACTTCTTCTTACCCTTGTTTCACAATAATTTATAATTTCATCATCTTTAGAAATATAGTTTATATCTCTATCAACTATATAATCATTTATCTTTTTATTAATTTTTTTTATATTTCTACACTTGTTTCCATTCCTTTCTACTCTTGAAATTCTTCTTTCCTCTTTCTCCATTTTTATCTTCACCCAAGAAATATTATACTAATTTTTTACTATTTATCCATATTTTTTTACAAATTTATTTAAAGAAAATTAAGATCATCCTTATTAAATATAAATTTTACTCTTTATATGCTATAATAAATAAAAAAATGGAGGATATTAACTAATGCAGAAACTTCTTAGTAAAATGCGTCAAGCAATTAATGATTTTAATCTTATAGAAGATGGAGATAAAATTGCAGTAGGTCTATCTGGAGGTAAAGATAGTCTAACACTTTTACATCTTTTAAATTTATATAAAAAATTCTCACCACAAAAATTTGAACTTATAGCTATAACATTAAATCCAGGTGATGTAGATAACAGTCCTCTTCATAAATTATGTAAAGAAATTCAGGTTCCTTTTCATGAAATTCAAACAGATATTCAAAAAGTAGTTTTTGATATAAAAAAAGAAAAAAATCCATGTTCATTATGTGCAAAACTTAGACGTGGGACTTTAAATTCAACTGCTCAGCAGCTTGGCTGCAACAAGGTAGCACTTGGTCATCATAAGGATGATGCTATAGAAACTCTTATGCTTTCTATTTCTTATGAAGGGCGTATAAATTGCTTCTCTCCTAAAAGCTATATGGATAAAGAAAATATTACTTTAATCCGCCCTATGGTATACATTACAGAAAAATCAATAAAAAATATTGTTAAAAAATATGATTTTCCTGTAATTGAAAATCCATGTCCTGCTGATAAAAAAACAAAGCGTGAAGATATGAAAAATCTTATCTATGAGCTTGATAGCAGAATACCAGGCTTTAAAGATAATCTTTTTGGATCTCTTATTAACTCTAAACAATTCTTTATATGGGATAAAGAAAAAATACGTGAACAATAAAAATAAATGCTGTATCAACTTTTTAAAAGATTAATACAGCATTTATTTTATTTTATAACTCCAAATTTTTTAATAGGATAATATTTAATTTTTGCTTTTCCTACAATATCTTTTTTATCTATATAAGGTTCTTTCCAATACCTAGAATCATATGATACGGGCCTGTTATCTCCTAAAAAAAAGAATTTACCACTAGGAACTTGAAATGTTCCATTATAAATTTTATTTTCTTTAACATAATCTTCTTCTAATTCTTTTCCATTTACTTTTACTATACCATCAGTTATTTCAATATTATCTCCTGGAACACCAATTAATCTTTTTATAAGTCTGTCATTCAGTTCTTTTGAGTAAAATACTATAACATCTCCACGTTTTATATTGTCTGTATTAAATACTTTTGTCACAATAATTCTATCATTAACATTTAATGTTGGTACCATAGATTCACTTGGTATTTGTGTATTTATTATTATGAATCTATTTATCATCATAGAAAGAAAAATCGCAGCAAAAACTGGAATTATCCACTCCATAAAAAACTTTCTTCTTCGCATTTTAATTGATTTTTTAGATTTCTTTTTGTTTTTTACTGCTAAAGACTGCCTCATTGATTTCTCCTTCCTTACAAATTTAACCATACAAAAATTATATCATATTTTAAAAATTATATTAATAATATTAATCAAATATTTTATATTATATTTACCTTATTTTTAATTGTTATTATTCATAATTCATAATTTTTCAATTGGCTTTCCTGAGTATATATTTTACACTGTTCTTCTGTATATCTAGCTATAATTACTACTGTTACATAATTAAAAATATATTTATTTTTATATAATATAAACTTTTTATCATAATACTCATTAACCATTATATCTCTTGGTATTTTTTTGTATTTTCGCATTTACTTTTCATAGATTAAACTTTAAAATTTACTTATATATTAATATTTAAATATAAATTCAGAGGTGTTTTATATGGTCAAAACTTTTAAACCAACAGAAGATAACTGCAAAATTTTAGGAAGAACAGAAACCATAGATGATATTTTATACATAGAACGTTCGTGCAGTGGTATAGAATTTGAATTTACTGGCTCTAGATTAGATATTACATTATGT
>DPOH01000329.1 GCA_003539755.1 Clostridium sp. | reverse complement strand
CAACTCATTCAGTAAATGCTGCTTCTGAAGGATTAAATTTAGCACAAAATATAGAATCTCATTCTTCAGAAATATATAAAAATGCTATAAGTTCAAAAAACAATGTATTAAGCTTATACAATTCATGTAGCAAAAACTTAAAAGACTCTATAGAAAAAGTAAAAACTATAGACAACATAACTCAGATGTCTAACTTAATCTTAAGTATTGCAGAACAAACAAGTCTTCTTTCTTTAAATGCAGCTATAGAAGCTGCTAGAGCAGGAGAACATGGAAAGGGATTTTCTGTTGTAGCATCTGAAATAGGAAATTTAGCAAATCAGACAGCAGAAACAGTTAATGAAATATTAAGAATAACAGGAGATGTAGAAAACGCATTTAGTAAATTAACTAATAATTCAAAAGATATGTTATCATTTATTAATGACATAGTAACTCCTGATTATAAGGCATTTGTTAAAGTATCAGAACAATATGGAAGCGATGCTGATAATATAGAAAAGTTATCAAACAAGCTGGCTGAAATGTCAGGAAATATTAAGGTTATAATAGATGAAGTTGCTAAAACTGTTGAAAGTATTGCTGATTCATCACAAAACACTTCTGAAAATAGTGGTGAAATAGTAAATGGAATGAATGAGGTATCCGATATACTTGATAATATTTCTAAAATGGTTGTAACTGAAAAAGAAGTATCAAGTTCTCTTAATGATTTAGTTAAGAAATTTAAATTATAGTAAAACATCAATTATGTATTGGAGCTTTAGAACAAGATTAGTAAATTAAAATATATTGCTGAAGGATTGATTTTTAATTAGTTCTTCAGCAATTTTTATATGCGTATAAGTATTGAAGCTGAATAAGAAAAAAGTTACTGTAAACAAAGAAATTGAAAATTCAGAAAAACTAAATATAAAAAATATCTTTAATAAGTTTTATATAGCTTATAAATCAAGAAATAGTGGAAGCACTGGGTTGGGGTTGGCTATTGTAAAATTACTTGTGAAAAAAATAAAGGGAAAGGTTATAGCCGAACTTAATGAAGATATATTAATTATTAAGGTTTTTTTTAATGATTAAGAAATTTGTAAAGAATATAAGGTGAAAGTATAATAATTTTAGGAGAACATATATAAATTTAATTTTAAGTGAGGAAACATAGATGAAAGTAGTATTTTTAGAACCATTAGGTGTAGAAAAAGAAATATTTATTAAAAGAGCACATGAAAAATTAGATGGAAAAGCAGAAATGGTCTTTTATGATAACAGAGTAGAAGATACTGAATCTTTAATCGAAAGAAGTAAAGATGCAGATATAGTTGTATTATCAAATTTCCAATATAGAAAAGATGTAATGGAAAAGTGTCCAAATTTAAAGATGATTTGTGTTGCATTTACAGGAGTAGATCATGTAGATATTGATTACTGCAAGGAAAGAGGAATAAGAGTATGCAATTGTGCTGGATATTCAACTGTAGCAGTAGCTGATTTAGTATTTGGACTTGTAATTGATTTATATAGAAATATAGACAAATGTAATGAAGTAACAAGACAAGGTGGAACTAAAAATGGTTTAGTAGGCTTTGAACTTGAAGGAAAGAAGTTTGGAGTAATAGGTACTGGAGCTATAGGAATGAGAGTAGCTAATATTGCTAAGGTTTTTGGATGTGAAGTTTATGGATATAGCAGAACTGTTAAAGAAAATGCAGGAATTAAGTATGTGGATTTAAATACATTATTATCTACATGTGATATAGTTTCTTTACATGTTCCATTAAATGATTCTACAAAAGGGTTAATTAATGAAGAAAATATAAAATTAATGAAGAAAAATGCTATTCTTATTAATACAGCAAGGGGGCCAGTAGTTGACAGCAAAGCATTATCAAATGCATTAAAAGAAGGAGTAATTGCAGGCGCAGGAATAGATGTTTTTGAAATGGAACCACCTGTACCACAAAATCATATATTATTTGAGGCACCAAACTTAATTGTAACTCCTCATGTAGCATTTGCTACAAAAGAATCAATGATAAAGAGAGCTGAAATAGTTTTTGATAACATTGATAAATATATAGATGGAAATATACAAAACGTTATTGTGTAGTTACTTAATTTATTGAAAAATAGATTTTTTATTACAAATAATAATTAAAGTATTTGACAAATAAAAAATGAAGCTGTAAAATAGAGTAAATCTTAAAATATAAAGCTTTGAAGAGAAAGAGTAGAATTAACAGCGTTTAACAGAAAGTACCCGGATGATGAGAGGGGCAAAACAAGTTGATTTGAATACATCTCTGAGCAGTATCTCCCAAAGATAACAACCAGTAGGCAGATATCGTATGTGCACACGTTATAGTGCTAGAGTATAACCAGGATATGTGGAGTTTTATATAGTGAATATATTTTGGCGTACTTGAAGAGGTTATTATTGTGAGATAATGATAAATTAAGGTGGTAACACGTAAGTAATGCTTTCGTCCTTTGTATAGGATGAAAGCTTTTTTTGTTGTAATAATTTACGAAAAATTAATGGCGCCAACAATTATTTCGTTAATTTATAAATATAAGAAGTAAATCATCTAATTATATAAGTTGATTATTATGTAAGTTGAAAATAAATGATTTATTTGAATTTATAAGATTTAATTAAAGTAAAAAACTTTGGATTATTAAATTAATTAGAAATATTGGAGGAATTAAAGTGAAAAATATAAGTATAGACGAGCAAATGAAAATAATATTAAAGGGTGTAGATGAAATAATAGGTGAGGAGTCCTTAAAAGAAAAGCTTCAAAGGACTATAGAAACTAATAAACCCCTTGTAGTGAAACTTGGACTTGACCCAAGTGCACCAGATATTCATTTAGGTCACACAGTAGTTTTAAGGAAGATGAAACAGCTTCAGGATTTAGGACATAAAGTTGTTATAATAATTGGAGATTTTACTGGGAAAATTGGTGATCCTACAGGAAAGGCAAAGGGAAGAAAAGCACTTACAACAGAAGAGGTCTTAAAAAATGCAGCAACATACGAAAAGCAGATTTTTAAAATACTTGATAAGGATAAAACAGAAGTGAGATTTAATAGTGAATGGCTTTCAAAATTATCTTTTGAAGAAACTATAAAACTTGCATCTACAATGACAGTAGCAAGAATGCTTGAAAGAGAAGATTTTAAAAAGAGATATGAAAACCATGTGCCAATATCTATTCATGAATTTTTCTACCCATTAATGCAAGGATATGATTCTGTTGCAATAAAAGCTGATATTGAGCTAGGTGGAACTGACCAAAGATTTAATGTGCTTATGGGAAGGATGCTCCAAAAAGAGTGTGGAATGGAGCAGCAAACTACAATGTTTATGCCTCTTCTTGAAGGTCTTGATGGTAAAGAAAAAATGAGTAAAAGCCTTGGAAATTACATTGGTATAGATGAAAGTGCAGAAGTTATGTATGAAAAAGCCATGAATATACCAGATAACCTTATAATAAAATACTACAATCTCGTTACTGATGTTCATCCTGATATAGTTGATAAGAAAGAAGAAGAGTTGAAATCTGGAGCAAGAAATCCAAGGGATATTAAGATGGACCTAGCTAGGGAAATTACGCAATTATACCATGGAAAAGAAGAAAGCTTAAAAGCTGAAGAAAGATTTAAACAGGTATTTCAAAGAGGACAGATTCCAGATGATATAGAAGTTATTGAAATATCAAAGGATAAGGTAATGAGTGATAAGGGTGCTGATTTAGTTTTAGCTAATATATTAGTAGAAAATAAATTGGTTAATAGTAAAAATGAACTTAGAAGATTAGCATCTCAAGGTGGCTTGAAAATAAATAACAGTAAGCTGCTGGATTTGAAGGAATTTAAGCTTCAAGAAAAAAATATAATACAATTGGGGAAAAAGAAGTTTGTTGAAATTGATTTGTTTTAGATTTTATTAGAGATATTATTAACTTATAATAATGAAGAATTGAGGGAAAACTCAATTCTTCATTTAAACATAAATTATATTTTGCTGAGAGTAGAATTAAAACAAATTATTTTGCATAAGCATGACTGAATTTATGATGGTGTCTAGTATCAGTATCATCATTTTCATCATTATTACCTAGTGATTTCCATACAGTAAATATCATAGTAACATAACACGCAATTCCACCAATAAAGTTTGAAATAGGCTCAGCTAAAAAGACACCTGTTATTCCTAAATTAAATAACTTTGGCAGCATAATAGTAAGTGGAACTACAATTATAACTTTTCTTAATATTGAAAAGAAAATTGCATGTTTTGATTTTCCAAGAGCCACAAATGTTGATTGCCCAGCAAATTGAAATGACATCATAAAAAATCCAAAGAAATAAATACCCATATAAAATACTCCAGCATTTATCAAGTTAACATCATCATTGAATAATTTAATAAAAAATACAGGAAATATTTTAAGAACTATCCATATTCCAGTTGTATAAATAATGCATGAAATTGATGTGAACTTTATTGCATTTTTAACTCTTTCATATTTTTTAGCACCATAATTAAAGCTCATGACAGGTTGAGAACCATTGGTTATTCCGCTAACTGGCATCATTATAATTTCACGAATAGAGTTTATAACAGTCATTATTCCTACATATAAATCTCCACCATAAATCTGTAGATTTACATTACATACAATTTGTACAAGACTATTTGTAAGTGCCATTACAAAACCAGAAAAACCTAGACAAGTTATTTTGAATATAAGTTTAAAATCTAGTATAAAATTCTTACGTTTCAACGTTAATATAGCTTTTGAGCCTGTTAAGAATTTTAAAACCCATATTGCTGATAAAAATTGAGAAATTAAAGTTGCAAAAGCTGCACCTTTTACCCCCATATTAAATAGAAATATAAATATTGGATCTAATATTATATTTGCAATAGCCCCTAAGAGTACTGTCATCATACCTGTTTTCGCAAAACCTTGAGCATTTATAAAACTATTCATGCCAAGACTTATCATGACAAAAATACTTCCTATTAAATATATAGTTATATAATCATCAGCATACATAAACGTACTAGAGCTTGCACCAAACATATATAAGAGCGGTTCTTTTATTACAAGACATACTATTGTAAGTATAAAACCAGTAATAATAAGCATGGCAAATGAATTACCCATTATCTTTTCAGCCATTTCATTATCACCTTTACCACGTTCAATTGAACATAAAGGTGCACCACCAACTCCAAAAAGATTGGCAAAAGCCATTAATATTGTAATTATGGGGAATGTAATACCAACACCTGTGAGTGCAAGAGAGTTGGCTCCTGGAATTCTTCCAATATACATTCTATCTACAACATTATAGAGAATATTTATAAGTTGAGCTAAAGTCATAGGAAGAGCAAGCTTTAAAATATTACTTGATATACTTCCTTTACTAAAATCATTATCATTTTTCATAAGTACCTCCTGATATGTGATAGTAAATATAACAATTTAATTATACGCCTGCAAATTTTTGGTATCAATGCATATCTATTAGTAAGATAAATATATTATTTATTACTGTTATAAGTATAGATATATATACATTAGTGATTAAATACTATATATATTAAGGATACATTAGATTTATTTTTAAGCTTTTGCTTATACGTAATTGGTAAAGCTGCAAAAACAATAACTATTAGAAAGTAAGTAATTCAAATTATATTTAAATATAAAAAAAATATAGTAAGGATTTAAGAAGGATATTACCTTAAATAGTAGAATATCTTATAATATTTCGAAGTTGAGTAATTTATTAGGGGGAGATATTTTTATGGAAAAAATAAATGTAAATAATAATTATTTTAAAGTAATAAAGCTGCTTGGAAAAGGAAAAGGGGGATATTCTTATCTTGTTACAGATAATACAAAGCAGTATGTATTAAAGCAGATACATCATGAACCATGTAGTTATTACAAGTTTGGCAACAAGATTGAGAGTGAAATTAATGACTACAAGACTTTAACCAATATAGGAATAAGTATGCCTAAAATGCTTGATGTGGATATAAAGAATGAGCGTATTTTAAAAGAGTATATTGAAGGAGATACTATATTTGATCTTGTTTTAAATGATAAAATGAAGGAAAAATATCTACATCAAATAAGAGAAATGTGTACTATATTATATAATAATAAGATAAATATAGATTATTTTCCAACAAATTTTGTTGTT
>DPOH01000170.1 GCA_003539755.1 Clostridium sp. | reverse complement strand
TGGCTAAGAAGACTGCAACTGAAAAGGATGCTCTAAAAAATAAGATTGGAGAACTTATAATTATAGAAAAAGATTTAAATACCTCATTAAAGAATGAACAAGATAAAGTTAATAAATTATCAGAAGAAATAAATAAGAGTAACTTGGAAAAATCAGAATTAGACAAACAGTTGAATGATTTATCTGATGAATATGACAAACAAGCAGAAGAATACAACAATAAATTAAATATTGCATCTAAAGAAAATGAAGAATTAACTAAGAAGTTTGAAGAACTTTCTTCTAACAAACATTTATTAGAAGAAGAAGTTAGAGTATTAAAGTCTAATGAAGAAAAAATGCAAAGTGAACTGGCTGATCTTACAGATGTAAATGATGGATTATCAGAGGAAATAGAAGGATTACAGGATGCAAAAGAAAAACTTGAAAGTGAAATAAATTTAGCTAAGAAAGAAAATGAAAAACTTGAAAGTGAACTTGCAGAAACTAAAGAATATAGTAAAAATGAAATTTCTTTAAAAGATAAAGAAATAAATAACTTAAATAGTGAATTGGAAAGTAAAGAAATAAATCTTAAAAAACTTAATGAAGAGCTTGAAATTAAGACATCAACTACAATAAAATTAGAAAAAGAACTTGAAGAGAAGCAAGATACACTTTCTAATTTAAAGAATGATATTGAAGAAAAAAAATTAAAGATAAGTGAAGTGTCTAGTGAACTAGAAAAAGTTAAATATGAATGTGAAGAACAAACAAAAGTATTAAATGAATGTAAAGAGAAAATGGAAGAACTTAAGACACAGAAAGAAAAATTTGAAGCAGAAAATAATAAGTTGAATGAAGATGCTAGAACATCGCAGCATAGATTATTTGAACTTCAAGCAAAAGTAATAGATAGTGAAGTAGAAATTGCAAGATTAAAGAGTATACAAGTTGGTCCAATAGTAAAAAGAAGATAATATAAAATAGAGAAGCATAGACACTTTGAGAAGTCTAGGCTTCTCTATTTTAATATAGTTAATGGTCAATATCATTTAGGGTATAATCTACCTTTAATGAATCACCATCATTTTCTATTCTTAAAACTAAGAGGCTTAAGTCATCATGCCATAGGCTATCATAAGCTAATACACTTTTTTCCTCATTATCATTTACATTATAGATTAAAAAAAGTTTGGTAGGTTTTTCTAAATAATCAATCAATAAACTTTTTTTTAACTGCTGTCCTTTAGGTAAATCTAATATTTTTAAAACAGGCCTTTCGAATCCTTCGTACGATAAATGTATATTATTTAAATTAGTATTTGTTTTATTTATTACGATTACATCCTTAAATAGTTTTGATGAATTTGATACTACGTTAGTTATTGCCATAAATTCACACTCCTATAATATAAAATTAAATTTATCTATATAATCTTATAATTAGCAAAAAGTTATAAATTATAATGAAATTATGTTTTTGCAAAAAATGTATAATCATCAATAAACACTATAATAATATATGATATTATTAACTTGACGCATTTATATCTAATGGGTAAGATTTAATATGGAATTGAAGTTACTATAAAACAACTCAATTAATTAAGTATATTATAATTTATGATGAAAAATAGAATTAATGAGAAGATTATTAAATCATAAACGTTATTTTATTAATTAAATGTTTTGGCATATATTTTGGTTGATAAAGTGAATGTCTTCTACAAAAAAGAAGATTTACTTAGGAGGAAAAAATATGAGTAAGATTGAATTATTAGCTCCAGCAGGAAGTTGGGAAAGCTTAATTGCAGCTGTAAATAATGGAGCAAATGCAATATATCTTGGTGGAAGCAAGTTCTCTGCAAGAGCTTATGCTTCTAATTTTGATAATGAAACTATGATGAAAGCTGTTGATTATGCCCACAGTTATGGTCTAAAAGTTCATGTAACTATGAATACACTTTTAAAACAGAGTGAATTACAGGAAGCATTAAAATATGTAGGATATTTATATGAAATAGGTGTTGATGCGCTTATTATTCAAGATACAGGTCTTATAAGCTTAATTAAAAGCGTATATCCAGATTTTGAACTTCATGCATCAACTCAATTAACTGTTCATAATGGAGAAGGCGCTCTTTATTATAGAGAAAAGGGACTTCATAGAATAGTTTTATCTAGAGAACTTACATTAGATGAAATAAAATATATTTCTACTGATTTAGGAATAGAAACAGAAATTTTTGTTCATGGTGCGCTTTGTGTATGTTATTCAGGACAATGTTTAATGAGCTCAATGATTGGTGGAAGAAGCGGTAATAGAGGAAGATGTGCTCAAACTTGTAGAATGCAATATACATTGCAAGGAGAACATTCAGGTGAAAGAAAGGGATATCTTTTAAGTACTAAAGATACGTGTTTAATTGATGATATAGAAGAAATAATAAAAAGTGGTGTAGCATCATTAAAGCTTGAAGGAAGAATGAAGAAACCTGAATATGTTGCGGGAGTAACCCAAACTTATAGAAAAGCTATTGATAGAGTAGAAAAAAATATTAAGTTTGACTTGAAAAAGGGAAGAAAGGATTTAGCAAAGCTTTTTAACAGAGAAGGATTTGCTAAAGCATATCTTCATAAAAATGTTGGAAGAGATATGATGAGCTTTAATTATCCAAAGAATACGGGAGTATTTATTGGAAAGGTTCAAGATAGTGGCGAAGTTATACTAGAAGAAAATGTAGGTTTAGGCGACGGAATCAGATTTGATGATGACGGATTTACTTTAAGCAAAATTATATTAAAAGGAAAAGAAGTTAAAGAAGCACATAAAGGTGATAGGGTTAAACTTTTCCCAACTGGTGGATACAAAAAAGGATACAGACTATTTAAGATGTCTGATAAAAAACTTTATGATGAATTAAAGGACTATACAAAGCCATATTTAAGAAAAATAGAAATGAAAGCTGAAGTTGAATTTAAGGTTAATGCACCTCTTGTAATAAAGACTGTTTATAATGGTAAAGAGTATAAGGTATATGGTGAAATAGTGGAAGAAGCAACTAATAAACCATTAACAAGAGAAAGAGTAGCAGAGTCATTAATGAAATCAGGGGAAATACCTTATAAATTTAACAATATTGAATTTACAGTATTTGATGATGGATTTATAAGAATATCTTCATTAAATAATTTAAGAAGAGAATTATTTGAAAAGATATTAAAAGATAATACAAGTGATTATAGAAGAAAACGTGTAATGGAAGAAATAAAGGAAAAAACAGCAAAGTTTGATGGTGAACTTGGATATATATATAGCTGTGTTACAAAAGATCAATTAAAAGCATTAGTTGAAGACGATAATGCTAAAAATATAGCACTAGATATATTCTATAGCAGAGTTAAAGGATCTTTAAATAAAGGTGATTTAAAGGAATTATGTGAAGCTTCAGAAAAATATAATAAGAATATATTCTTAAAGGTTCCTGAAATAATAAAGGAAGAATTTGATTTCATAGTTAAAGTAATAGAGGAAGTATCTCCATATATAAGAGGAATAATTACTTCTAATGCAGGAATAATTAGATTATATAAAGATAAATTATTCATAATAGGAGATTATAAGCTGAATATATTTAATCACGAAAGTGCAGAATTTTATGGAGAAGATATTGATATACCATGTCTAAGTCTTGAACTTAATAGAAAAGAAATTAAAGAAACTATGAAGGATATTAAGTGCAGAGTGGGCGTAAATATTTACGGTAAAGCAGAACTTATGGTGAGTGAATATTGTCCAGTAGGAAGTACATTTGGAAATAAGTCAGCTAAAAAAGAATGTAGTGGAGAATGTATGAAAGATAATTTCACATTAATTGATAGAATGAATGAAAAGTTTAGAGTTTTATGTGATAATTATTGTAGAAGTCATATATTAAATTCACTTCCTACTAATTTAATAGAAGAAGTTGATGAAATGAAAGGATTTAATATTTCAAACTTCAGAGTGGATTTCCTAGATGAGACTTATGAGGAAGTTAAGGATGTATTAAATCAAGTTAAGACTGGAAAGAAAAATGAAAACAAAATGTATACAAAAGGCCACTATAGAAGAGGAGTGGAATAACTATTGCTAGTTGAGAGTTGATAGTGGAGAGTTGATAGTAGAGGAAAAAAATCTGCGAGCAGATTTTATGAAATATATATTTAAAGATATTGCGCTTGCGCAATATCATCCTTAACTTTCAACTTTCAATTTTTAACTTTCCACTGAACAAACGGGGTGTTTTTATGAATGAAAAAAGTTTAAGAATTTTAGAATTTAATAAAATAAAAGACAAAATTAAAACTTATGCGCGTACACAGGCAGGAAAAGAAAAGATAGAAGATTTAAAGCCATTTGATAATTTATATGAATTAAATAATAAGCTTGAAGAAACAGATGAAGCACTTCAAGTTTTAATAGGCAAAGGTAATCCACCTTTAGAAGGGCTTTTTGATATTCATGAAGGTGTTGAAAGAGCTAGAAAAGGTGGAACTTTAACACCAGGTCAGCTTTTAAGAATAGGAAGTACATTAAGAGCTACAAGAAATATGAAGGAATTCTTCAAAAGAGAAGAAAATGAACAGCCTTATGAAAGATTAGAAGATTTAGCATATATACTTACTCCAATAAAGCCTCTTGAAGATGAAATAGAAAGATCTATTGTTTCAGAAGAAGAAGTAAGTGACAAGGCAAGCCCTACTTTACATGCTATAAGAAGAAGTTTAAAGGAAAAGAACTCATCTGTAAGAGAAAAGGTAAGTTCGATTGTAAGAAGTAACTCTAAGTATTTACAAGATGATTTATATACAATGAGAGGGGATAGATATGTAATCCCTGTAAAATCAGAATATAAGAGTGCAGTACCAGGTATTGTTCATGACCAAAGTTCAACAGGTGCTACTTTCTTTATAGAACCTATGAGTTTAGTTAATTTAAACAACGAAATTAGAGAATTAATGCTTAAAGAAAAAGCTGAAATAGAAAGAATACTTGCAGCATTATCTCTAAAAGTGAAACAAAATAGCGATGCATGTTTAAGCAACTTTAAAATGCTTGTAGAATTTGATTTTATATTTGCAAAAGCTAGATATGGAGAAAAACTTAAAGCAGTTAAGCCTGTAATAAGAGAAGATGGAAGTTTTAATATACTATCGGGAAGACATCCATTAATTGAAGATGATAAGGTTGTACCATCTGATGTTTATTTAGGTGGTGAATTTGATACATTAATGATTACTGGACCTAATACTGGTGGTAAGACTGTTACTATAAAAATGGTAGGTTTGCTTCATATTATGGGACTTAGTGGATTGTTAATTCCAGCAAGAGATAATTCATCTATTGCATTTTTCAGTGAAGTATTTGCTGAAATAGGGGATGAACAAAGTATAGAACAAAGTTTATCTACATTCTCATCACATATGACTAATATAGTTGAGATAATGAAACATGTTGATAATAATTCCCTTGTACTATTTGATGAAATTGGTTCTGGTACAGATCCAGCAGAAGGTGCAGCACTTGCAGTTTCAATACTGGAAACATTAAGAGCAAGAGGGGCAAAACTTATTGCAACAACTCACTATAGTGAACTTAAAGCATATGCATTAAAAACAGACGGAGTAGAAAATGCTTCTGTAGAATTTGATATTGAAACATTAAAACCAACATATAGATTGTTAATAGGTGTTCCGGGTAAATCTAATGCATTTGAAATTTCTAAGAGATTAGGATTAGCTGAAGGTGTAATTAGAAGAGCAAAAGCATATATGTCAGAAGAAAATCTTCAATTTGAAAATCTAATAAGAGATTTACAAGAAAAGAGTATTGTAGCTAAGAAGGAAGCTAGAGATGCTGAGATACTTAAAAAAGAAGCAGAAGAATTAAAAGCAAGATATGAAGATAAGCTTCAAAGACTTGAAAAAACAAGAGAAAAGGCTTATATGGATGCAAGACATGAAGCTAAGCAAATTATTTCAGATGCAAAAGATGAAGCAGATGAAATATTAAAAGCAATGAGAGCATTAGAGAAAATGGGTATTTCAGGTGGCGGAAGAGCTAGACTTGAAGAAGAACGTAAAAAACTTAAGGATAGCTTAGAAGCTAAAGAAAAAGGTTTAAGCAAAATGAAAGAAAATGAAGGAGAAGCACTAAAGAAAGTAACTTTAGGTATGGAAGCATTCCTTCCTTCATTGAATCAAAAAGTGATTGTGGTTTCTATGCCTGATAATAAAGGTGAAGTTCAGGTTGAAGCTGGAATTATGAAGATAAATGTTAAGGTTAAAGATTTAAGGCAATCTAAAGAAACTAAAGTAGAAAAGGTTAAGAGAAAAAGAGAAGTTAAATTAAATTTAAGTAATATAGAATCTAGAGTGGATTTAAGAGGATTAGATGCTGAAGAAGCATGTTATAAGACAGATAAATATCTAGATGATGCATATAGAGCAAACTTAGGAGAAGTAACTATAGTTCATGGAAAAGGTACTGGTGTTCTAAGAAATGCAATAACAGCAATGTTAAAGAGACATCCACATGTAAAAACATTTAGACTTGGTGTCTACGGTGAAGGTGGAGATGGAGTTACTGTTGTAGAACTAAAAGCATAATTATTTCAGTTAACAGGTAACAAATAACAGTTAATAGTTAATAGTTAATAAGTAACAGTTAACAGTTTTTGAGGAGGTAAATATGCCTATGGCATATTTACCTTGTGTAATTTATTGGATTGTAATTAATTGTGATTTTTGTATATTTAAGGAAATATAAATTTAAAGATATCACGTAAAGTGATATCCACAACAATTGTTAACTGCTAACTGTTAATTGACAACTGAAGAAAGGTGGGTATATATGTATTTAATTAGTGCATGTTTATGTGGAATAAATTGTAAGTATAGTGGAGGAAATAATTTAAATGAAACATGTTTAAAATTATTAAGAGAAGGCAGGGCTATTCTTATCTGTCCTGAACAGTTAGGTGGTTTAAGTACTCCTAGAAATCCAGCTGAATTAAAATCATCAGCAGAAGATATTATAAATGGAAAAGGAAAAGTTATTGATAATAAAGGAAATGATGTTACAGATAAGTTCTTAAAAGGAGCATATGAAGCATTAAATATAGCGCAAGAAATTGGAATAACAAAAGCAATATTAAAAGAAGGTAGTCCTTCTTGTGGTTGTAATTTAGTATATGATGGAACATTTTCAGGAAATAAAATCAGTGGTAAAGGTTTGACTGCTTATTTATTTGAACAGGAAGGGATTACTGTCTTTTCAGATGAAGATACTCAAACAAGTGATGAGAAGCTTGTTTATCTTGATAAATTTGATAGAGAAAAAGCTAAAAAAAGAAAGCTGTTTAAATTATCAGAAGAGGATGAAGATGATGGAAGCACTGAATATCTCGATTTAACTGAAAGTCTTGAAGGTATGTCAGATATGCCTCCACAAGTGGAGAAAAATATAAAAAGACTTATGGTTTCACTGGCAAAAGACTTAATGGGATTTGAAGAAATAGATGAAATAGCTGAAGCTACTGGCTTTCAATTGGAAGAAGTACAAAAAATAGTTGATGAGGAATATAAAGATTGATTTTTGAAATTTCTATTTAATAAAAAAAGTGAAAGATAATTGCAAAAATACTAAAAAAATAACTTTGAAAATCACAAAAGCATAATTCGACCAAATAATCTCTTTTACAAAAATATGTATGATATAATTTCATAGGATAAATATTATTTTGTTTAACAATAATAAGAATAGATAGAAATGATTTAAAGTTATAATTTTATAACATTGAAAGATAATATGTAGCTATTCATATTAATGTAGGAGGAACAATGGAAGATAAAAAACTAAAGAAAGAAATAAGTTTATTTATGGCTACTATGCTAGTATGTGGTAATATGATTGGCTCTGGAGTGTTTATGCTACCAGCAACTCTTGCACAAATTTCTGGACCTTTAGCGACAATTATAGCATGGATACTTACAACTATTGGTTCTATACTTATAGCAATATCTTTTGCCAATTTAGGATCAAAATTCCCATCAACAGGTGGAGCTTATCAGTATACTAAAGAAGCATTTGGAGAATTTGCAGGTTTTCTTAGTGCATGGTTATATTGGAATGGTTCATGGATTGGAAATGCAGCAATTATAGTTTCTATAGCAAGTTATGGAGCTGCAGTTATACCAGCTCTTAATAATCCAATAATATCATTAATATTTACAAGTTCAATATTATGGGCTGTAACTATATTGAATATTGTTGGAGTTAAACAGGCTGGTAAAATTCAAAGTTTTGTTACTGTATTTAAAATAGGATTTTTCGCTTTATTTATAATAGTTGCATTTTTAAATTTTGATAGTGCAAATCTAATGCCTCTAACACCAGCAGGAAAAGGTTTGTCAACAGTTTCTTTAGCTGCAACATCTACTTTATGGGCATTTGTAGGTTTAGAAAGCTCAACAGTTACAGCAGGGGAACTTAAAAATCCAGAAAAGAATGTTAAAAAGAGCACTATTTATGGCTTAATTATAGCGGCAGTAATATATATGTTAATTAGTGTAGGAAGTATGGGAGTAATGTCTAATAGTGAACTAGCTATGAGTGGAGCACCACTTACAGATATTTTAACAAGAAATCTTGGAAGTGGTATAGGTAAAATTCTTAGTATTGCAGTAGTTATATGTATTTTAGGAACTACAATAGGATGGATTTTATCAACTGCAAGAGTATCATTTGCAGCTGGTGAGGATGGAGTATTTCCAAAATTCTTTGGGAAATTAAGTCCTAAGTATGGAACTCCTGTTAATTCACTTGTAATTGGTTCTGTGTTAGTTAATGTTTTATTAATCATGAATTATCAAAAAGGAATGGTATCTGCATTTACGTTTATGACAATTTTAGCAACATTATCATTTTTACCAGTGTATCTTTTAACTGTGGCTGCTGAAATTATGATTATGTTCAGAGATGAAAAGAATATTACATTAAAGATTTTTATAAAGAAATCAATTGTACCATTATTAGCATTTGTTTATAGTATTTGGACTATATATGGTTCAGGAGCAGAAACTGTTATGTGGGGCTTTATATTAATGCTTTTAGGAATACCATTTTATATTTATAATTATCATAGAAACAAAGGCGTTAATAATTAAGAATAAATTTAGGACTATCTTATTTAAAGTAGGGTAGTTCTTTTTTTGTGATAAAATATAGTAATAAAATTTATTTTGAGGTGAGTTTTTTGAATAAAGGAGAATTACAAACAATTTATAAAAATGATTTTAATAGTTTTTTTAATGTTATGAAAAAATCTTTTCCAGAAATAGAAAGACGAACTTTTGAAGGACAAAAAAGTTTATTTGATGATGATAAATATAAAGTATTAGGGTATAAGAA
>DPOH01000020.1 GCA_003539755.1 Clostridium sp. | reverse complement strand
TGATACCTCATCAGGTATGTATATGATTTTTGTTTTACTTGCAATAGTATTAGGATTAATATGCTTATATGCATTCCCTATTAATTCAAGATTCGAAATAAGCGTAAAAGACTTATTTTTAACTTCTATTTACTATATGATAAAAAATATGCCATACACTTTCTTAAAAGTTGTTATATTATTTTTATCTTATACTGTATTTAAACGTGTATCTATATTTTTAGTATTATTTGTACCTACAGCACTTTGCTTTGTACTTATGTTTTATGATAATAATATGCTTAAAGAAATAGAAGAAAAAACTATTAAAGAATAATAAAAAAATAATGGAAGGAAATTCACAAATATTCCTCCCATTATTTTTTGCAATATAAATTCTTTATTTTATCTGCTTCTTCTTTTCATTCTTCCAAAACTTCTATGACGTCTTCTACCTCTAAATAAAACCTTCATTTTCTCTTTTTCTCTCTTATTTTCCAGAATAATATCTCTACATTTTCTGCACATATCATTTGGATAATCCCATGAAAGTTTTTTGCCGCATACATTACATCTTCTTTCATGGTCAAGTAGACTTGTCAAAAGAAGATCATTTATAGCATTTGCTGCATTTTCCTTTTCACTATGTATATATCTATTATTTATAGCCATATTAAAGTTTTTTCCGAACGAATAATTTAAATCCAATGATTTATAATAACTTTCTAAATTATCAAGTTCCTTTTTACTACTTATATTTTTCTTAAGAACAGGCTTCTTTAAATTTATTGCTCCCATACTATACATTCTGCAATATTCTTCCCAAAGATCGTATACTTCTTTATTATTTTCTTCAAAAGGAATAGTAGCCATCTTAATAGCATCTTGCTTAGAAATATTTAGATTCATCTTTTTTATTCTATTTAGTAAATATACTATTCTTGTAACATCTGTTTTTTCAAAAAGTCCCTTTGAATTCATTGTGCTCCATGTTTTTAGTGAATCTACAATATCTATATTCAAATCTAATAATGACTCTGGTATACCTATAAAGCATTTTTCTATTTTATTGCTCTTAGCTTTAATGGCACCTCTTATTAAATTTGTATCTACTGCAGTTGCTACATATCCTTTATTATATATTCCTCTTCTTCCTGCTCTTCCTGCAATCTGTTTTATTTCAGGCACATTAAGCCTTCTTAAAGATATTCCATCATATTTTCTTGTTTCTAAGAATACAATACGTTTGATTGGAAGATTAACCCCCATTCCAATAGCATCTGTACATACTATAACTTCTGTTTCTCCATTTAAAAATCTATCAAACTGCTTTTTTCTTGTGGAATATGGAAGTGCTCCATAGATAACACTAGTTTTTATATTCTTATTTAGAAGTTCTGCACATACTGCAAGTGCTTTTCTTTTCCCAAAGACAACTAATGCATCACCTTTTTTTACATCATAATTTAAATCAAATGCTTTATCTTCAAAAATAAGTTCAGTATCTCTCTTATGTTCTATAATTTCGTATGTATCATTACATTCTTCTATTAACTTAATTATTACATCTAAAGCTTCAGGCGCCATACAAATATGTATCTCTGGTGAAAGTACACCTATTATTGCTCTCGTCCATGCCCATCCTCTTTGATTATCTGAAATCATCTGTGCTTCATCTATTACGCAAACATCATATTCATTTCCCATCTGAAGTTTTTCAATTGTTGATGCCACATGACCTGCATAAGGTATTATATCCTCTTCTTCTCCAGTAAGAAGTGAACATGGAACATTTTCAGAATTAAGTTTATCTTGGATTTCTAAAGCTAAAAGTCTAAGGGGTGCTAAATATACACCAGTCTGTACTTCCATAAGTCTCTGAATACTTGAATATGTCTTTCCTGTATTAGTTTCTCCAACATGAAGATAAAAATGCCTATTCATAAATCTTGCTTCAGGATATTCATCTAAAGGGTCATCAAGTAAGATTTCCTTAATTTCATCTTTAGCTCTATTTTTTATGTATATATTTTCTGATGTCCATATAAGTCCTTTTAAGCATATCCATGGAATGCATTCATCAAATTCAATTAGTTCATCTATAGACGGTGCTTTTTTATTTTCTTCTAAGTACTTTTTATATAAATAATTCTCAACAACACCTATTCTATTGATTATCTCAAGTATACCGTCTTCCTTGCTTCTTAAAAAGCTTTTTACACCTTTAAGATTTAAACTTTTATAATAACCAAGAACTAACTTTCTGGCTTCTTCTAAAAACAGATTCATATGCTCTTCTGTTTTATAGATATTCATATTAATAAGATGCTTAATTCTCTTATCAATAGAATTAATAACTTTAATTTTCAGTCTGTTAATGCCATTTGCACTGAAATTAGTAGTACTTATTGCATCTATTAAAACATTGATTACCTTTTCTTCATCTTCACTATTTTCTTCTGTTAATACATCAACATTATTTAAATTATCTCTTCCAAGAAGACTACAACCTTTATTGTAAACATCAAGAAGAAGTTCATCTTGTAAAACATCTACTTTAGATACTATAGAACTTCCCCATCTACTTTTATATGCATTTGCAAGTTCTGTCTTTATTCTTTCCTCAAGACTTCTCTTTTTGTCTGGATTTATATTTTCCAAATCTAAATCATAATAAACTTTGCCATCACGAGTTCGCTTATACCATCTTACACTTCCAAATAAATATTCCTCAGTGTACCTTTGTTTAAAATTCTTATAAATATCATTTTTATGAAACTTCATTTTTTCTAAGACCTTTTCGTAAATAACATGCCCTATATCTAAAGGCTCATATTTATATGCAATTTCACTTTTATCTAAAGTT
>DPOH01000022.1 GCA_003539755.1 Clostridium sp. | reverse complement strand
CGTTAGTATAACTATTCCATGACCTTCTCTACTAAAATGTGTCAGAGTTATTGACTCAAATCCAAAATCGTTAGTAAATGAAAAAATCTATAAAGAATAAATCAATTTCAAAAAAGTATTGACATTGTAATAACTATAACGTGTAGAATCTATTGTATAAACGGAGAAATTAGTTATAAAAATTAATGGAAAAGAGAGTGGAAATTTTATGAAAAAAATGTTGTGTGGATTGACTTTTGTTTGTTTAGGGATGTTATCCTTAAGTTCTTTTACACCTTCAGCTTTTGCAATTTCTGTATGCAATGAAAGTAAGGATTATACAAAAGTTACAAATTTGGAAGTTAGTGGTTGGTTTCAGGATAGTGACTATGCTTTTAAAAATATTGGATGGGAGAATTGTGATGCTTGGTACAGAGAAGATCCTCGTGGTAGTTTAATGGTGGAAACTAATGATAGAAATAACCCGAGACTGTTTTATGTAAAATCTAATGACAATCTTGTTGCTACAACAGGAGAAAATACCGGAACTTTTTATTATCGTAGAGGTAACAAAACTATTCAACCATTGAATTACAACGATGTTCCTGGAAAGTTAAAAAGAAACATTACAGTTGAAAATAAAAGTCCCAATACCTGTTACGTTAGTATTAGTGAATGGGAAAAATCACCAGTTTATCAGCGTGAAGAGATGCCTCCAGGAAGATGGCAGTTATTTCCTCGAGAATATTATACTTCAATTCTTACAACCTACTATATTATGAGTATTTCTCCTAATAACAATACAACAGGAGAAAAAAATTATCTTGTACGAGCAGGTAACGATGTTATTATTGGTGAGGACAGAATCCCAAGAGAAAAAGATGGCAGTGGTAGTTTTCCTGAACTTAATTTTTAAATTTTATAAAAAAGAGTTTACTAAAATAAACTACTTGTAAGAGGATACTTGATTTTGTAGAAACTCTAAAAATATACGCAAAATGATAGCGCAGAGTAAAGAAAGCAGCTTTGTACAAAAAATGATCTGAGTATCTATCAAATTGCTTAATTTAAGATAAGATAATTAAATTTAAGGAGAAAAGATTATGAAAATAAAATTAGTAACAACGCTATTTTGTTCTGTAGGATTATTGGGAATATCTATGAACGCATATCAGGAAGATGCTTCAGCGCATGGCTATGTAGAATCACCTGCCAGTAGAGGATACCAAGGTTTCTTGGAAAAACAAACAGGTTATGAAAAAGCAATACAGAAATATGGATCTGTTATAAATGAACCGCAAAGTTTAGAAGCTCCAAAAGGATTTCCAGAAGCTGGTCCAGCTGATGGACAGCTTGCTTCCGCTGGTGGGAAATTTGGTGGTATATTAGATATTCAAACTTCAACATATTGGGATAAAAGAACAGATATTGACACTGGAATGAATACGTTTACTTGGAAATATACAGCAACTCATCCAACTAGTAAATGGCACTACTACATGACTAAATCTGGATGGAATCAAAATAGTAAATTAAAGCGTAGTGAAATGGATTTGATTGGTACAGTAGAGCATGATGGTTCACAAGCTAATACGAAACTGAGTCATAAAATTAATATTCCTAAAGATCGTAAAGGATATCACGTAATTTATGTAGCTTGGGATGTTGCTGATACAGCAAATGCTTTTTATAATGTAATTGATGTAAATGTTAAAGAAGATTCATCTATTCCTGAAATTCCAACTGCCCCAAAGAATTTTAAATTAGTTGGTACAACAAATACAACAATTGCTTTTAATTGGGAAAGTCAGCCAAGTATTGCTACTTATAATGTTTATAGAGACGGAAAGAAAATCGCTTCTCCAAGTTCTTCTGTATTTGAAGATAAAGATTTAGTACCTGGAACAAGCTACACGTATGAGGTGGAGGCAATTGGAAATAACGGGTTAATTTCAAGAAAAAGCGAGCCCTTTAAAGCTGCAACGACTTCTTCAGAAGACGAAAAAAATAAACAGCCAACTAAGCCAAGTGGGCTTCATTCAATGGGAGAAACAACGAATTCAATTTCATTAATGTGGAATCCTTCTACACATATAAGCGGTATTAAAGAATATCAAATAATTAGGGATGGAAAACTTGTTAAAAGAACAGATAAAACAAATTTTAAAGATACTAATTTGAAAGAAGGAACAAAATACACATATGTTGTTAAGGCAATTTCAAAGAATAATTTAACTTCAGAGGCAAGTGATAAATTAACTATTACAACAACTCCAACAAAACCAGAAGGCCGTATTTGGAAAGTTGGAACCTTTAGTTCACCAGAACTATACACTTCTGGTGAGGAAGTTATATACCTCAACAAAATTTATGTAGTAATTCAGACACATAGAAATTACGGAGATGCTGAATGGTCACCAGATAAAGCATTAGCACTTTTTAGATTAAAATTGTAAAGAAAATAATTGAACTTCTTTACTGACTTTTTAAGTCTTTATCTATAAGTAGATATAGATAAAGACTTAAAAAGACATTAGCCAATCTTTATCATGCTGGGAAAAACAGTCCGCATTTTTACAAACAATATTGTGTTTCGCAAACAGCCATCTTATAATGCATTAAACTTTATTAGGAGGTAGACATGAAAAATAAATGTTCACATACAAAAAAGCGAATTTTTTTAATTATGTAATATCAAGTTTACTATTTTTTACTGAGGTTTCTGTGAATAGTTACTGGATGGGATTATAGATAATGTGCCTCTTTCACGGCTTTCTATTCCTGGAACTCATGATAAGGGGACTTTCAAAATGGATGAGCCTGTAATTAGTGCATTGATAAGAACACAGGAACAAACTTTAGCCAATAAGTGGAGCATGGGGTTAGATTTTTCGATATTAGAGGAAGAACCTCAAAAAATAATCAAATTGTATCGCATCATGGGCCTAAATATTTATTTGTGACACGCCATGAATTTTTAAGAGAAGCTAAATATTTTTTAAATGATCATTCCAGCGAGATAATTGTTATGTCATTTAAAGAGGAATATCCAGCAATGTTGGCTATTATAG
>DPOH01000209.1 GCA_003539755.1 Clostridium sp. | reverse complement strand
AATGAACTGCCATATAGAATATAAATATTCTATATGGCAGTTCATTTTTGTAATATACTACTGGTATAAAGTGAATCAGTATCATTATTATTGAAAAAATTAAAAAAATACATTAAAGGTATGTTAATTATGGATGGGTATATGTATTAAAAAATAAAAAAATATAAGTATAAAAATGGATTTTATGTAAAATAAAGTTGACAAAAATGGTTGGATTTGTTAATATACACTTAATCCTATAGAAATGATAGGAATTAAAAATAGTTGAAAGGTGATTAGTATATGGATATGGATTGGAATTTTATTATGGACAGTATTCCTTTATATTCAGAAGCTGTGATTCTTACATTAAAGCTAGGGCTTATAGGTATTATATTATCATTATTAATTGGTTTATTATGTAGTATAGTTCTATATTTTAAAATTAAATTTGTTGAAAAAATTATAAAGATATATATAGAATTATCTAGAAATACGCCATTGCTTGTTCAGATATTCTTTTTATATTTTGGGCTACCAAAGTTAGGATTTAAGATGACTGAAACAACTTGTGCTGTAATTGGACTAGCTTTTTTAGGTGGAAGTTATATGGCTGAGGCATTTAGAAGTGGGCTTGAAGCTGTACCAAAATCACAGATTGAATGTGGAATAAGTATAGGACTTTCTAAGATGCAGCTTATAAGATATGTTATTATACCACAAGCATTTTCAATAAGTATGCCATCTATAAGTGCAAATTTTATTTTCTTATTAAAAGAAACTTCAGTATTAGGTGCAATATCAATAATAGAAGTTACAAACTTAACAAAGGATCTTATAGGTATGTACTATAGGACATTTGAATCACTTGCAATGCTTGTGATTGCTTATCTAATTATAGTTCTCCCTATATCTTTTATTTTAACTTTATTTGAAAGGAAGCTTAGATATGCAGAATTCGGCAATTAGTGTGATATTTCAAGGAAGAAACCTTGAACGTATATTTGAAGGTCTTTTGACTACAGCAGAAATTGCTTTTATATCAATAATAATAGGATCGATTCTAGGAATTTTAATTGGACTTAGCAGAACATCAAAGTATAAGATAGTACTTTTTATAAATAGAATTTATTTAGAAGCATTTAGAATAATACCAACATTAGTATGGCTGTTTATATTTTATTTTGGTGTAACTACTGCATTAGATATTAATCTAAGTGGTGAAGTAGTATCTATAATCGTGTTTACTTTATGGGGAGCAGCTGAAATGGGAGATATTGTTAGAGGAGCTCTTCAATCACTTCCAAAGCATCAAATAGAATCTGGACAGGCACTTGGATTGAATAAGTATATGCTTTATAGATATATTTTAATTCCTCAGGCTATAAGAAGAATGATACCAGGGACAATTAATTTAGCAACCAGAATGGTAAAGACAACATCACTTGTAGTTCTAATCGGTGTTATTGATGTGGTTAAAATAGGTCAGCAGATTATAGAAACTTCAAGATTTCAATTTCCAACAGCATCATTTTGGGTTTATGGTTTTGTATTTTTCTTGTATTTCATAATATGTTACCCATTATCAAGAATATCTAAAACATTAGAAGCTAAGTGGAATGATTAGGAGGATATGATGGAGAAAAATAATAACCCTGTATTGCTACAGGTAGAAAATATACATAAAAAATATGAAGATAGAGAAGTATTAAAAGGGATAGATGTTAATCTACATAAAGGAGAAGTGATTGTTGTTTTAGGACCATCTGGATGTGGAAAAAGTACATTTTTAAGATGTCTTAATGGATTAGAAAAAATTCAAGGAGGAGACATTAAATTCAAGGATAAAAGCTTTAATGATAAAAATATAAACTGGCAAGATATCCATGAAAAAATAGGAATGGTATTTCAGAACTATGAATTATTTCCACATATGACTGTTATGGAAAATATAATGCTTGGACCATTAAAGGTTCAGAAAAGAAATAGGGCTGAAGTAGAAAAGCAGGCAGAAGAACTTTTAAGCAGAGTAGGATTGCTTGATAGAAAGGATGCATATCCACGTCAGCTATCAGGTGGACAAAAACAGAGAATTGCTATTGTAAGAGCATTATGTATGAATCCAGAAATAATTCTATTTGATGAAGTTACAGCATCTCTTGATCCAGAAATGGTAAGAGAAGTTTTAGATGTAATACTAGAGCTTGCAAGACAAGGAATGACAATGGTTATTGTAACTCATGAAATGGGATTTGCAAGATCTGTTGCAGATAGAATTTTATTTTTTGACCAAGGAAAGATATGTGAAGAAAGTGAACCAGAAGAATTTTTCACGAATCCTAAAACTGAACGTGCAAAACAGTTTTTAAATATTTTTAGTTATTAGAAATCATGTGAGGGTAAAAATAGAAAATTAAATTACAAGAAAAAGTATAAATAATAGCTTTATATCTGTTATTTAACTTATTAATATATTATTTTAAGGGGCGAATAAAATGAAGAGATTTAAAAAATTAGCAAGTATTATACTTACAGGGGTGGTAGCTGTTACATGCCTTACTGGATGTGGAAGTTCTAATGGAAATGGCAGTGCATCAAGTAGTTCTAGTAAAGCTGCTAAAAATTCATTAGAAAGCATAAAGAAAAATGATAAAATAAAGATTGGGGTATTTAGTGATAAAGCACCATTTGGTTACGTTGATTCTAATGGTGAAAATCAGGGATTTGACGTATATATAGCAAAAAGATTTGCTAAGGATCTTTTAGGAGATGAAGCGAAGGTTGAATTTGTACTTGTTGATGCAGCAAGTAGAGTTTCATATCTTGAATCAAATAAAGTTGATATAATTATGGCTAACTTTACAGTTACAGATGAAAGAAAAGAAAAAGTTGATTTTGCTAATCCATATATGAAAGTTGCATTAGGAGTTGTTTCACCTGATTCTGCACCAATTAAGTCAGAATCTGAACTTGAGGGTAAGAAGATAATCGTTGCTAAGGGAACAACTGCAGAAACATATATGACTCAAAATCAGCCAGACGTTGAACTTGCAAAGTATGAACAATATTCTGAAATATTCCAAGCTTTAAAAGATGGACGTGGTGATGGTATATTAAGTGATAACACTGAAGTTATTGCATGGGCTAAAGATAACCCAGGATTTACAGTAGGTATATCAAACCTTGGAAGCCAAGATACAATTGCACCAGCTGTAGCTAAAGGAAATGATGAGTTAAGAGAATGGATAAATACTGAACTTGAAACCTTAGGAAAAGAAAACTTTGTACACAAAGCTTATGAAGAAACTTTAGAGTCAGTATATGGAAAAGAATTTGAAGAAAACCTTGTTGTTGAAGGTGGAGTTTTAAACAAATAATTTAATTTAAATAAATAATAACAATTATAATTGGATGTTAAAATACATACTACTAATAAGAATTGATTAGTAGTATGTATTTTTTTATTATACAACTTCATAATAAACTAAGTTATACCAAGGTTTTGATTTAGATAAAATATTATACATTATATATTTTGAATAAAGTGTAGCACGTAGTCTTTTTGATTTTGAATATTTTGAATAAATACTTTGCAGTGCCGATTTTTGTCGAAATAAAGTTGACAATATTGGTTGGATTTGATAATATATATTTATTCTTATCAAAATGATAGGAATTAAAAAATAGAAAGGAGGATAGTGCATGAATATAGATTGGAACTTTATTATGAATAGTATTCCCTTGTATTTTAAAGCTGCAATTCTTACATTTAAATTGGGGTTTATAGGTATTATATTATCATTAATTATTGGCTTGCTTTGTAGTATAATTTTGTATTCCAAAACTAAAGTTTTAGAAAAGATCGTACAAGTATATATTGAACTTTCTAGAAATACTCCATTACTTGTGCAGATATTCTTTTTATATTTTGGTCTACCGAAACTGGGATTGAAAATGAGCGAAACTACATGTGCAGTAATTGGATTAGCATTTTTGGGTGGAAGCTATATGGCAGAGGCCTTTAGAAGTGGACTAGAAAACGTTTCGGAAACCCAGATTGAGAGCGGAATAAGTATTGGGTTATCGAAATTTCAGCTTATAAGGTATGTGATTATTCCGCAAGCATTTTCAATTAGTATGCCATCAATAAGTGCTAATTTTATTTTTCTTTTAAAGGAAACTTCAGTGCTTGGAGCAATATCAATAATTGAAGTTACAAATTTAACAAAGGATCTTATAGGAATGTATTATAGAACATTTGAATCACTTGCGATGCTTGTAATAGTTTACCTTATTATAGTACTTCCTGTATCATTAATTTTAACTTTATTTGAAAGGAAACTTAGATATGCAGAATTTGGCTATTAATGTGATTTTTAAAGGTAGGAATCTTGAACGTATATTTGAAGGGCTTTTTATAACAGCTGAAATCGCATTCATATCAATTATTATAGGATCACTTTTAGGAATAATAATTGGACTTAGTAGAATGTCAAAAAATAAAATTGTACTTTTTGTAAATAGGATTTACCTTGAAGCGTTTAGAATAATTCCTACTCTTGTGTGGCTTTTTATATTCTATTTTGGTATAACAGCTGCGTTGAATAGTAATTTAAGTGGGGAAATAGTATCAATAATAGTGTTTACTTTATGGAGTTCTGCTGAGATGGGGGATATTGTAAGAGGGGCGCTTCAATCTATTCCAAAGCATCAAATAGAATCTGGAGTGGCACTTGGATTAAATAAGTATATGCTTTATAGATATATTTTATTACCTCAAGCAATAAGAAGAATGATACCAGGAACAATTAATTTAGCAACTAGAATGGTAAAAACTACTTCTCTTGTAGTTCTTATAGGTGTTATTGATTTGGTAAAAGTAGGACAACAAATTATAGAGACTTCAAGATTTGAATTTCCAACAGCATCATTTTGGATTTATGGTCTTATATTTTTCTTATATTTTATAATATGTTACCCATTATCAAAAATATCTAAAAAATTAGAAGCTAAGTGGAATGATTAGGAGGACATAATGAAAACAAGTAATGAACCTATATTATTACAAGTGCAGAATATACATAAAAAATATGAAGATAGAGAAGTATTAAAAGGTATAGATGTAGATATTCATAAGGGAGAAGTAATTGTTGTACTAGGGCCATCTGGGTGTGGTAAAAGTACATTTTTAAGATGTCTTAATGGATTAGAAAAAATTCAAGGTGGAGATATTAAGTTTAAGAATCAAAGCTTTAGTGATAAAAATATAAATTGGCAGAAGATTCATGAAGAGATAGGGATGGTATTTCAAAATTATGAGTTGTTTCCTCATATGACAGTTATAGAAAATATAATGCTTGGGCCATTAAAAGTTCAAAAAAGAAATAAAGCAGAAGTAGAAAAGCAAGCAGAGGAACTTTTGAACAGAGTTGGCCTATTAGATAGAAAAGATTCTTACCCACGTCAATTATCGGGAGGGCAAAAACAGAGAATTGCAATAGTAAGGGCATTGTGTATGAATCCTGAAATTATTTTATTTGATGAAGTTACAGCATCACTTGATCCAGAAATGGTAAGAGAAGTTTTAGATGTTATACTAGGACTTGCTAAACAAGGAATGACAATGGTTTTAGTAACTCATGAAATGGGATTTGCAAAGTCTGTTGCAGACAGAATTTTATTTTTTGATCAAGGAAAGATATGCGAAGAAAGTGAGCCAGAAGAGTTTTTTACTAACCCTAAAACTGAGCGTGCAAAACAGTTTTTAAATATTTTTAATTATTAAATATGAAAGATTTAATTTAGGATATTATTTAAGGTTATTTTGGTATAAGAAAGAGTAGAGTTGTAAGAGTAGGGTTATAATATGATAAAAATTATGTAAAAGGGATTAAAATATTATTTAATTTATAAAATAAAAATTTAAGGGGCGAATAAAATGAAAAGATTTAAGAAGTTAGCAAGTATTGTATTAGTAGGTATGGTGGCAGTTACAAGCCTTACTGGATGCGGAAACTCTACAGGAAATAGTGACTCTATCCAAACTAGTACAAGTTCTTTAGATAGTATTAAGGAAAATGGGAAAATAAGAATAGGTGTATTTAGTGATAAAGCACCATTTGGATATGTTGATTCTAATGGAGAAAATCAAGGCTTTGACGTATATATAGCAAAAA
>DPOH01000081.1 GCA_003539755.1 Clostridium sp. | reverse complement strand
CGTATAATCTCTTAACAAGCTTTGAATTTCCTTCTATATTTTGTATAATTCCTTTTTCTCCAAAATTCAAACTATTTATACTCATATGAATCACCTCGTAATTGATATTAATTCTCATTAATATTAGAATATCACTGTTAATTATATCTGTCAAGTTATAAAAAAAATATAACTAAAACCTTATAATTCTTATATTTCCAATGTTTTTTTCTCAAATCACTAAAAAATATAACCAAAAAAATAATGAGTGTTGTCTTTAATTATCATAACTCATTCATTTTTATTCTAATCTTTCTTTAAATGTACATCCATTTGTGGATAAGGAATATTTATATTTTCTTCATCAAATCTTATTTTAACTTTTTCTAGAAGATCATAATAAACAGTCCAATAATCTTCTGTTTTAGTCCATGCTTTTACTATAAAATTAACAGAACTATCTGCAAGCTCACTTACACCTACAAATGGTGCTGGATCTTTTAGTATATGTTCCTCATTATTAATTATTTCATACAAAATAGCTTTTACTTTTCTTATATCATCCTCATACCCAACACCAAATGTCAAATCAACTCTTCTCATCTTCTGTGCTGTGTAATTTGTAATTATCCCATTAACTAAAGTACCATTTGGTATTAAAGTTCTCTTATTATCAATAGTAAGCATATGTGTATAAAAAATCCCAATAGTTTCTATTGTCCCTGTTTCACCTGCACCTTGTATATAGTCTCCAACATTAAAAGGTCTTAAAAATAATATTATTACGCCTCCAGCAAAGTTTGCTAAACTACCTTGAAGTGCAAGACCTATTGCTATACCTGCTGAACCTATAACTGCTACAATACTGCTTGTTGCCAATCCAATATAATTCATTATCAATAATATAAGAAGAAGTTTCAGACTTATATTCACAAAATTCTCCAAGAAAGATGCTACAGTTACATCTGCATTTCTTCTTTCAAAAAATTTATTAAGATTTTTAACAATTATCTTTATTATCTTAAATCCTATCCACAAGAATACAAATCCTATTATAATTTTTATTCCTGTTGTTTGAGCCCAGTGCAACACTTTTTGCAGTACATCTTCATAAAATTTCACATGAGTCTCTCCATTTTGATAAATTTTATCTATATTATCTTTTATATCTTCCATAGATTAGTTATTCCCCACTCTTGGTATATATCCATTAATTATTAAAATAGCCCAATCATCATTTCCTTCAACTGTTTTCCATTCACATTCAACATCAAGAAACTTTAACCATGCATTCAAACCAAAACTTTTTTTGCTTACATTAGGAGATTTTCTACCATGCTTTTCTTTTATGGTTTCTAATAAATTAAGTTGCTCATCTTTGCCCAATTCTTTGCCTATTAGAGGTCTTATTTCATCTATACACGCATAATATGCTGTACCATCACCAATATACAATTCATTTGCATATACTTGTCTTTCATCATTTAAATCTTCCATTATTTCATTGATTTCATCTATATTAGATAAATAATTTTTCACTCTTCTTAATGCTTCTATATCCTTATCTAATTTATTTATTTTCTTTTCTAGTCTTTCTAATTTCATCTGTACTCCTACTCTTCTTCTAAAACTTATTAATCATTAATAATTTTATGATTTCAATATATTATACCACAAAGAAGAATTGGTTTATAGTTTAGTTATGCTTTCCCAATCATTTTTACTATTTTCCATAAAAAAACAGATTAAGAAAGTAATAATTCTCAATCTGAGTTTTTTCGCACACGTGTGCAAATTTCTGATAATTTTTATATTTTTATTTACTATTCCTCAACAGCAACTTTTACTACAACTTTTTTTATCTTAGAACATTCACCTAATGCACATCCTGGTCTATGTCCATCTTCTGGAAAGAAAATCGCATAATCTCCAGCATAAAATTTAATATTAGATCCTTTTAATGTTGGATGATAGAATATTAAATCTTTTTCTGGTCTAAAATCTTCTGCTACTTCTAAATCTTCTACTTTAGCATACCCCATCTGCTCTTGCCCATCTATCATAAGTTGGATATCTATATACTTTTCATGAGATGACCAGTTAACTTCTTCTTCATATTTTGTAGTATATTCTTGAACATTTGCAAATACTTTTTCTCCATCTATTAGATACTTTACAGGTTCTAATGCTTTTAAATCATTATTTTTCAAAAATTCAAATGCTTTTATAAAGTTTTTATTGATGCTTGAGTAATCTTTAGTGTTTTTTAAATTTTCACAAATCATTTTATCTCCTCCATAAATCAATTTGTATAGTTTACATATTATATCTTTTGCACGTAAATTTCAATATAATCTTTTATTTTTTACAAAATACATTATCTTCATACTAAAAAAAGTATTCTTAAATATTACATTTCTATTAATTAAAAAAATTATTTCTCTTTTAATTAAATATATTCTTAATTTATAGTAATAAAAATGGATTTAATTAATTATATAACTTAATTAAATCCCTATCAAAGCTTAATCATTGTAATATATTACGTACATCCATAAGTATAAAACCCAGCAGATTCTTCCCTTTCCAATTTTCAGGATTGTATTTTAATTCACTTTCTTTAGAAAGCCCTATTCCCCATATATTATCATGAAGAACGTTTTTAACCAAAATCTTATTTTCAGTATTAATAAGATATCGTTTTAATTTTTGATTTTGCGAAAACTTCGCAAGATTTGCAACTTTAACTATCTGTATTTTATGCTCATTCCATAAATTCTCATCGAAGTTCTTTATTGTTCTTCCTATTAATTTCATCTGATTTGGATGATATGCCTGCAATATTTTATCTAATGCTTCTTCATCATTAAACAATCTCGCTTTTTCACACATCATGTATTGTTCCGCACACTTATATTTTATGTTATTCATTTCAAATGGAACTTGATACCATTGGCTAAGACATGTTTTAGTTATTGTCCCATTTGATGTTTTCTGATGTCCTGAGAAAAAAATAAACTCTAGCCCTTTATCATTTTTAAACATTGTCTGCACCTCATCTAATGTCAACACTCTTTTCCCCCCTAAAACAACTATAGCTTTTTACTAATTTAAGTATATCCACAAAAACAATTTAAATTATAATATATTAATAATTATACACCAAAAGCACTTCATTATAAATATTCCATTTATTACGAAGATTAATTAATCATTCTTATAAGGAATATATTCTTTTATTTCGGATATACTTTTATTGAAAATTGAACTTATTAGGAGGATGTCTTAATATGGATGATAACTATAATAAATCAAAAATAATATCTACTAAATATACAAAAGGTACAGATTATAATGATGTAATACCTGATTACAATGATTTTGAAGCCCCTGATCCACGTGAAATTGATGATGAAAATACAAAAAGATCTTATACTCTTCATACATTTCCAGATGCGGACTGGTAATATATTTATGAGCTACTTCTATCAAATGAAGTAGTTCTTTTTTAGTATAAGATAACTTAGAGTTTTAAATATAAAATTTAACTGCTATCAAGTCTTTAAAGCTCATTATA
>DPOH01000166.1 GCA_003539755.1 Clostridium sp. | reverse complement strand
TACATTTGAAACTGATGATACCTGACTTGAGTTAAAAAATATAAATAAAATGCAAAATATACATGCAAATATCAATATTTTCTTTTCATTCATTTTTACCTACATTTAAGTATAATAATACATTTATTATACCATTAACTTAATTGCTAAATATGACAAAATAATTAATAACACCATTATTTACCTTAATATTTTTTAAGGTAAATATAATTTAAAAAAATGTTTTTTATACTTTTAGGATGTATGACTTGAATAAAATCACAACAATAAATAAAAGCTTTGAAGCAATTCAATATTACTTCAAAGCTCTTGTATTTAAACTAATTAAATTTCTTTCTTGATATCAGCTACAATTTGTTCAACAGAAATTCCATGTTCTTTTAATAATTCATCTGCAACATATCTATCTGGGAATGATTTTTTAATACCGTAGTTCTTAACCTTCATATCTGAAGTTCCGTAGAAGCTTGCGATATTTTGACCAAATCCACCTTCTAAGATACCATCTTCTAAAGTGATTACCATCTTATGATCTTTCTTTAAATCATTTAATAATTCTTCATCTAATCCAGTTATGAATTTAGGATTGATTAATGTAGCATTTATTCCTTCTTCACTTAATTTGCTTACTACAGCTTCTCCAAGTTTATAGAAGTTACCAAGTCCGATTATAGCAACATCTTTACCTTCTTTTGTAACTTCAAATTTATTTAAGATGCTGTAATCTGTTGTGTCTTCTTTTCCTGTTGATACAAGTGGACCTACAGGTACACGTATTGCTACTGGATGTTCTGTTTGTTCCATTGCATATTTAAGCATAGCTAGGTGTTCTTCTATGCTAGTTGGTGCAAGGTATACAAGGTTTGGAATATTGCTCATCATTGTTATATCAAAGAAACCTAAATGGCTTTCATCATTCATTGAATATACTGAAGCACCATAATTAAGAATTACTGCTGGATTGTTGTTAAGACATAAATCCTGCATCATTTGGTCATATGTTCTTTGAGCAAATGTACTTAATATGCATAATACTGGCTTTGTACCATTCTTAGCCATACCTGAAACCATTGCTACTGCTTGTTCTTCAGCTATTCCAACATCTACATATTGTGTTCCTGCTTCTTCTCTCCAAGGTTTTATAAGACCAAATCCACCTGGAGTTGCGGCATTTACAACACCTACTGTAGGATCTTTCTTAATTGCATCCATTAAGAATTCAGCAGTTTTTGAAACATAACTTTCTGCTGGCATCTTATTTAAATACTCTGCCTTTTCTCTATCAAAAGGACCACCTGCATGCCACATTTCTCTATTAGTTTCTGCTGGTTCGTATCCTTTACCTTTTATTGTATGTACATGAACAAGTACTGGATGATCTGCATCCTTAACTTTTGACAATACATTTATAAGAGCTTCTACATTATTTCCTTCTCCAACATAATAGTAATCAAATCCCATAGCCTTGAAGAAGTTACAAGGTGTAGTTCCATTAGATTCACGTAAATCTCTTAAGTTCTTATAAAGTCCACCATGATTTTCTGCAATAGACATATCATTATCATTAACTATTACAATCATGTTTGTTCCCATTTCAGCAACTGTATTTAAACCTTCAAATGCTTCTCCGCCACTTAAAGAACCATCTCCAATTACAGCAATTATATTTTCCTTATCACCTTTTAAATCTCTACCTTTTGCAAGGCCAGATGCAAGACTTATAGATGTTGAAGTATGACCTATATTGAACCAATCATGTTCACTTTCATTTGGATTAGTGTATCCTGAAACTTCATCATAAGCTTCCTTTTCCATGAAAGCTTTTCTTCTTCCTGTAATCATCTTATGAACGTAACTTTGGTGAGAAACATCAAATACGAATTTATCTATTGGTGAATTAAATACATAGTGCATTGCTATAATTAATTCAACAGTACCTAAATTAGGACCGATATGGCCACCATGTGCGCTTAACTTTTCTAATAATGTTTCACGCATTTCTGAGCTTAATGCATTTAACTCATCTAATGATAATTTTTTTAAATCTTCTGGTGAGTTTATCTTTTCTAAATACATAATTAAATTCTCCTTATATTATCTTTATATGTTTCTCATAAATTTCTCATAAGTTTTGTTTAAATAATATTAAAACTCTAAGTACAACAATAAGTCAAGGTATATTTTTTCCAAATTCAAATGTAATCTTTTACTGATTTTTCATTAAAAACTTAACCTGTATTCCTTGCCACAATATAATTTTCATATACAATACTTTAGATAAAATCTTCTTATTCTCTACTTTCTCATTACTTTCTCTATTATTATCTGTATTTGATTTACCACCTATACTTGTATTAATTGCTTAATCTGTCATTCTTATATTCCGCATTTGTAGTATATACGCCAGTAATATTATTGATTTATAAAATTTTGCAAAAATAAATATTGTGGTATTGTGGTTTTAATAGCTAATTATTGAATTTTATACATTTTAATTTTCTATCATTATCAATACTTGCTACAAAATCATTGTTGACTTGTATGAATGTGCCACTATATTCTGTTTCTTTTCCAGTCATTATATTTTTTACGGAGCTTTCAGATTCATTATTTACTATAATTTCACTTTTATCATTAAAAAATATATCAGATGTTTTTACTGGTTCTTCTAATGTTTTTGTCTTCCAATTAGAAGTGTTTTCGCTTATTTTTCCGTACAATATACTTACTACTTTGTCTTCTTTTAATTGTCCCATATATATTACATCATTTTTATCTATTCCCAATAATGACATTGGGCTGTCCAAATTAAATTTAAGTTCTTCATCTGGACTTGTAACAAAGAATTTTCCATTTGATTTATCCTCATATATTAAACGGTCTTCATGGGGTATTGTCTTCATATTCCCTAAATTTTCAGCACTAATATTCACTTTATTAATATCAGTGTTTCTATCTATTCTATACACAAAGCCTTTTGAATCGCCTCTTCTTATGTCTACATAATAAACATTTGTAAGGACAGACGTAGCCATGTTTTCAACTTTCATATTTTTTGTATGATCACATATTTCCTGTACAAAAGATTTAGATGAATCTGCTGGATTATATGTTTCAAGCAGAATTTCTCCATTTTCATTCATTTCTACAAATGCAATTATATTTCTATTTTCTAACCACTTATAATACATGATTTTATTTTGCACAGGAACCTTATTACTTGCTCCAGTCTTAGTATCTTCTATGCATAAGGAGCTATCATCTTTATAAGCTATATATTTGCCACTATAAGATAAACTGATATTTTCTGCACCCTCCTTTACCACTGTATTTATATCAGCTACTTCTTTTGGTTCTTCCTTTATTTCAGTAACCTGAAAATCATATGAATCAACTAAAATAAACTTATCTAATGTATATAAAATTCCAAATTCAAATATTAAGCCAAATATCGTCCAAGCAATAATTAATTTTTTCATCACTAGCTCTCCTCTATTTTATTGATAGTGTAAAGTTGTTTA
>DPOH01000217.1 GCA_003539755.1 Clostridium sp. | reverse complement strand
ATGACCAAAAAATGATTCTTGTGGGGCGTTATCCCAACAGTTTCCTCTTCTTGACATGGATTGTCCAAGGTTTAGCTTTTTGACTAGCTTCTGATAGGTAGGGCTTGTGTAGTGGGCTCCTTGATCTGAATGAATATAAGCACCTTCAGTCAATCGAATCCGCGGATTCTTTTTTAGTTTATGGAGAGTTGTCGTTACGAGCTCTAATGTCATCTGTTCTGAAACATGGTAAGCTAAAATTTCATTAGTTGAACCGTCTAAAATTGTAGATAAATAGGCCCTTTGATTCTTACCGTAAACTAAATAGGTGATATCTGTAAGAAGTGTTTTCCCTGGGATATTTTGTTTAAATTCTCGATTTAATTGATTCGGTACTATTCGATGTTCTTTTGTAGCTTTAAACATTCTTTTATAAGGATTCGCTTTACGAACCGAACAGACAATCTCGTATTTCTTCATAATTCTACGGATACGCTTTAAATTGTAGACAACTTGAAACTGACCCGCCAATGTCATCTTTATCTGACGAGCCCCCTTCTTTCTATTTCTAAATCGAAGTGCTTTTAATATGGTTTCCTTCAAGATTTCATCTCGATCACTCGTTTGTTTCCGTTGTTCTTGAGCTGAAATTGAAAAGTAATTATAGTATCCCGAACGGGATACACCAGCTACTTTACACAAATGACTGACCATATTCCTTAAGTTGTATTTCATGATGACAGAACGAATCAAGATGAATTTCTGACTAGGTGGTAGTGTTATTTCCTTCTCATCCTCCCTTCCATAAGTTTGATTTTTTTTAGCAATTCGTTTTCCGCCTTTAGTAAGTTTCGTTCGGCTTCTAAACGGGCATACTTTTCTTCTAACGTAAGCTCTCTCTCAAGAGTTCTGCCAGCGTTTTCGATACGTGTATCCCTTAAACCCAATACACCATTTTTTCTATAAGCAGCACGCCATCTACTTCCCGATGACATAACCCGTTTCATTCCAATCATACCTATATCAAAACCACATTCTTCAAAAATATTTCGAGGTAGCTTTCCTTTTTCATTTTCCTCAATAAAAATATGCTTAAATTCCTCTGTATAAGTGATACCTTTCTGACTTACAGATTTTACGTATAGGTTATTTGATAGAATTTGAATTTCTCTTTCTGTAAATAGCTTTTTTGTCATTTTTAACATTCTCCGATCCCAATTTTCCTTTTATTATACAAGAAATACCCTATAGGATAGACTTTTTTCAAGTGTCTATTCTATAGGGGATTACCGATAATTTATTCTTACATAATGAAGAAATAGAATACCGCAGCTAAAATGAAACGATAATAAGCGAACGGTGTTAGTTGTACACGAGATAATAATTTTAAGAATGAAACAATTGCAAGCATCGCAACAACGAACACTGTAATAAATCCTGTTGCAAATAACGGTATATCAGCCGTACTTAATATATCCCAGCTTTTAATTAAATCTAAGCCACTTGCAGCTACCATCATTGGTACTGCTAAAATAAATGTATATTCAGCTGCCGCTGTATGTGACACGCGAGCTAATAAACCACCACTTATTGTAGAACCAGAACGAGAAAATCCTGGCCAAAGAGCTAAACATTGAAACATTCCAATTGTAAATGCCTGTTTATATGTGATTTCATCTAACGTTCTTGCTGTACTTGGTTTCGAAAACTTCTCAGCAACAATCATTAAAATACCACCGGCTACTAAGCTAATAACAACTGGTCCTGGACCAAATAAAACCTCTTTAATAGTGCTATGGAATAATACGCCAAGTACCCCGGCAGGAATCATCCCGATAATAATATGTAATAAATTTAACGATGGTCCGTCTGTTACTTTCCCTATACCTACTAAAGACCATAAGCGTTTCCAAAATATAACAACAACTGCTAAAATCGATCCCAATTGGATAACAACTTCAAACATATCAACAAATTCTTTTGGTTTATTAAAACCAATAATACTTGACGCTAATATCATATGACCTGTTGATGATACTGGAATAAATTCTGTTAATCCTTCTATGACAGCTATAAATAACGCTTTAAGTACAAATATAATATCTAATATCACTAATTATCGCCCTCTTTCTTAATCATTCTGTCTAATTATAATAGTATATTCTCTTATTGTAAATATTAGTTTATTTTTCTAATCAACAATTACTTCTTATCAATTGTAACACTGCTTACTACTGTACTTCCATCAGTCGACAAATCTATCTTTGTTGTGCCCTTTTCCAACACCCGTTCTTTGTAATTTTCTATTTTTTCAAACTCAGATCCATTTATGCTTAAATAAAATGATTTAAGTACTTTATCATTCTTAAATGCAGAAATCATTATTTTATCACCTATTATTTTTTCTTTTTTATCACCTATACTGTTTGTTTCTGTTTTTAATGTATCGCTATCACTCTTATCTTTATTTTCTTCAATTAACTTTGAAACAGTTATTAATAAATATTCTTTTGAATCATCCTTTAACAAATCATTAAATGGACTCTTTTCAAATAATTGAGTCTGCTTTGTAAATATTGTTGGTGCAGGGTATTTATTTTTAAACTTTATTTCTAATGCTTCATCGTTTTTTACATAAGTTACAATACAATTACTTCTCATATTAGCATTACTATTTTCAATATTTACTGAATATGAATCTAGATATTTATTTATATTATTCTTATAATCTTGTTGTGATGTATTCCCTAAATAAGGAGTTCTTCTCAAATTACATTTTAAAACTTCTATTGCAGATAATTTATTATCTCCATCTAAAAAATATCCTTGATCTAAGAAATCTACCATAACCCACTTGTTTAATTCTGTACTCCAATATTCAATCACGTAATATTCACAATTATTTTCGTACTGAGCACCACCTTTTCTAAATACACCTATTCTTGTCTTTACGCCAGTACAATTTATTATATCTCTAGCTATTATAGCAGCATCCTTAAAATTAACCTTCTTAGAATCAGTTTTCTTTTCCAAAATATCAAAAGCACTTCTTAATCCTGTTTCTGGAACATCATCTTTCTCAATTAATCCTTTTACTATATTGGTGCATTTTAAAACCTTATCAAATTCACTTTGTTCTGAATTTACAAAATCATTAATTTGATATTTTTCGTTTAACTTACTATTTTTTTGATTATTTAAAGATTCATAAAATAGTACAATATTACCTTCATCATAATAGTTGTTCCAACTCTTTATAATAATTCCTTGATAAAATATAGTTTTACCAAATAAAAATAAAATTGGTAACCCAAAAACTATTATTATCCCAGCAATTATCTTTAACTTATTAGATTTCATGCTCTATACTCCTTCATACCTTCTTTTCATATTTCTTGCATCATAAATTTGGACTATCTAACACAAGATAGCCCAAATTAAAATATTCTATATAATTATCGTTATACTAATATATAAGCTTAAGTTCTGAAACCTTTGTTTTAGAATTGCTGTCTTTTTGAGAAGAATCAAAAGCAATTTTTATTCTATTATAATTATCACTTATAATCTTTTTATTTTCTTCTTTTGTTTTCTCATTTATCCCATCATACGCTGACTTTATATTAGTCATTGCTCTGTCTATGTTATTATCTCTCATTGCATAATAACAAGCGGCATCATTTAGTGTTAAAATATCTTTATCATCAAAGCTATATGCTTTTCTTATATATTCTATAGCTTTTTCATCATCTTTTTTATCAAGGTAAATACATCCTAACGTTCTATAGTACTTAGAGCTACTTTCATTTATTGAAATACTCTTCTTTATTGATGCAATAGCTTCATCTATTCTTTGATTATTAAGCTGAATTAATCCAATATTATAGAATACATCTGCATCCTTCGGATTTACACGTCCAGCTAACTCATAATAATGAATGGCCTTATTGCTATCCTTAAGAATATTCTTATAATATTCTGCAGTTTTCACTATAGTATTATAATTATACTTTTCATTATACATAGCCTCTATAATAAATGGTTCAGCTAATTGTGATTTCTGCTGTGCAGATTTTATTTTTTCTATAAAATAATATGTACCATTATAATTTTTATCAATCACAATGCATTTCTTCGCATATTTAAATGCTTCATCATATTTTTTATTTTCATAATTTTCAATTGCTCTAATATAGCATCCCATAAGTGTAGTTCCATCATATTTATCCTTTAAAACATCGATAATGTCTTCGCCATCTTTATCTTTTAAAAGTTCATATTTTAGTAAATCCACATTGGCACTATCAACATTTTCCTTATCCATCTTTTCAATAAGGGCTAATGCTTTTTCCTTATCAGCTTCGTTTAATGAATAAATCTTAGCTAAAACAGCATTATAAAATTCTTCATTTTCTTTCTTTTCTTTTGCTTTAATAATATTATTTAACAATGTTGTTCTATCACTTACTTGTTCTACTGCATCAAATATTTCCAATGAATTTTTATCTACATTCCATGCTTCATTTAAAAATTTTAATCCAGTATCATAGTTTCCAAGTATAAAATTCATTTGAGCTAATGAAACTATATCATCAGAATTTTGCTCATCTAAATTATAATTTTTAACTATATCCTTTGCTTTTTCACTTTCATTATTACTTAAATAGACAGTAAACATAGTCTGCTGTAATTTTGATTCTTGTGGATAAATATTTAAATAAAATTCACCATAATCTAATGCCTTCTTATATTCACCATTCAAAAAATATGTAAATACTATCTGACTTGCTAAGTCTATGTCTTTTTCTTTTATATTATCGTTTTCCGCACTCTTTGTATCTATTACTTTATTTCTTCCCTCATATGCTTTTTGCAATGTACTATTGGATTTAACATAATTCCCTTGTATTGATTGAATTTTTCCTATATCAGCAGTGTATGAAGGCCAATTATCCTTTTCTTGTAATGAAGTAAATTCAGTTATTGCAGAATCATACTTATCATTAAAATAGAATTCTTCTCCAGAATTATTTGAAATTTTTATACTTTCATCCTCTTTTTGATTTCCAAATGCCGCTCTTACTCCCAAAGTAATAAATAATGCTATACATATATAAATAATCATTGATATTATCGGCACAAAATATTTACTTTTATTCACAGAGTGACTATTTGATTTATTCGACTTTTCCATCAGAAATCACCTCTAATTTTCTCCTATACAATCTTAAACTTTATTTTAACAAACATTCTAATAAAAATCTACTTTCTTATACAATTTTCACTTATTATTAATACTTTCTATAACAAAAAAAGTTTCTCGATAATATATCGAAAAACTTTTTTTGTTAAAACTAAACGTTAAATCTAAAGTTTACAACGTCTCCGTCTTGCATTACATAATCTTTTCCTTCTAGCCTGAACTTACCATGTTCTTTAGCAGCTGCTTCAGAACCACATTCAACTAAATCATCATAACCTACAACTTCAGCTCTTATAAATCCTCTTTCTATATCTGAGTGAATCTTTCCAGCTGCTTGAGGAGCTTTAGTTCCTCTTTTAATTGTCCATGCTCTTACTTCTTGAACTCCAGCCGTTAAGAAACTCATAAGACCTAATAATCTGTAGCTTGTTTCGATTAATTTATCTAATCCCGATTCTTCTAAGCCATATTCTGCAAGTATTTCAGCTTTTTCATCATCTTCAAGGCCTGACATTTCTTCTTCAATCTTAGCACTTACAACCATTACTTCTGAATTTTCGCTTGCAGCATATTCTTTAACTTTCTTAACATAATCGTTATCGAAGTTACCTTCCATAACATCATCTTCAGAAATGTTACATGCATATAAAACTGGTTTTGAAGTAATTAAGAATAAACCTTTTACGAAAGCTTTTTCTTCATCTGTAAATTCAAGAGTTCTTGCAGGCTTATTAGCTTCAAGTTGTTCCTTAATTCTTTCCATTACTCCATATTCAAATTTAGCAGTTTTATCACCTGATCTTACAAGTTTAACTGTCTTTTCCATTCTTCTTTCAAGCATTTCTAAATCAGAGAATATTAATTCTAAGTTGATAGTTTCAATATCTCTAATTGGATCGATGCTTCCTTCAACGTGAACAACATTTTCATCATCAAAGCATCTTACTACGTGAACTATAGCTGCAACTTCTCTTATGTTAGCTAAGAACTTATTTCCTAAACCTTCACCTTTTGAAGCTCCTTTAACTAATCCTGCTATATCATAGAATTCTATTGCTGTATATACCTTTCTCTTAGTATTATACATTTTTTCTAAAACGTCTAATCTTTTATCTGGTACACTTACAACACCAACGTTTGGTTCAATTGTACAGAATGGATAGTTAGCTGATTCTGCCCCTGCTTTAGTTATTGCATTAAACAATGTGCTCTTTCCTACGTTAGGAAGACCTACCATACCTAATTTCATCTATGTACATTCCTTTCTAAACTCAGTTATTATTAATCTAATTATTTTCTAATAGTTAACTATTACTCACTAATTATTAACTTTAAGAATATATCTTAGAAAATTATACTCTAGATAATTTTTTATTTCAACTTCTCTATTAAAAATACTAATATTTCACAATCTAAAATATCACATTTTCAATATAAATTACCAACATTATTTTATAAGTTCCTACAAATACTACTAATGATTAGTATTGCAGATTAATATAATAACAGAAGGTGAATTTATGAAAAAAACTTTTTTAAGGTTAGCTTCTGCACAACTAGCCTTTAATTTATTTTTTACTCTTCCTGCTTGGAGTATTGATAATGATAATAACGACATCATACCTACAATTGAAGAAAATACTTTAGGAGACTTTAATGATTTTTCAGATGATATAGACATACCTATATTTACAAATGACCAAGGTGAATTAAACTGGTATTACGTAGGCAAAGGAAAAGATAATATTGCCGAAGGGCCTAAAGAATCAATTGATTTTTTGCAGGAAAATAATGCTTATTTCTTAGGAGATACTTCAAGTAAAATTATGTATCTCACATTTGATGAAGGCTATGAAAATGGAAATACAGCAGCTATTCTAGATACTTTAAAAGAAGTTAATGTTCCAGCAGCATTCTTTGTAGTAAAACCATATATAGACAAAGAACCTGAATTGATAAAAAGAATGGTTAATGAAGGCCATATAGTAGGCAATCACTCTGTACATCATCCTTCAATGGCTCAAATCCATGATAAATCAAAATTTGAACAAGAACTTACAGGTGTAGAAGAAGCCTATAAAGAACTTATAGGAGAGGATATGCCTAAATTCTTCAGACCTCCAATGGGTAAATACTCAAAGGAATCTCTTCAACTAACTAAAGAATTAGGTTATAAGACTATTTTCTGGAGCTTCGCATATAAAGATTGGCTTATAAATGATCAGCCTTCAGAAGGATATGCTGTAAGTAAAATCTCTTCAGGTTCACATCCTGGATGTATAATGCTTTTACATGCAGTCTCAAATACCAATACTAAAATACTAAAAAAAGTTCTTAATGATTTAAAATCAGAAGGATATGAATTTAAATCATTAAATGAACTTCCATAAAAATAGAGTAAAACTTTTAAGTTTTACTCTATTTTTATTATCTTCCATTTAAATAATCATTCAACTCTTTAGTTATTCTTATATTTGAATTCTTTTCAGTAATAACTTTAATAATCTGTTTTAAATCTTTTAAGCTATAGCAAGACAAATCTAATAAATATTTTTCTTTTTTTCCTTCTGATTTCTTCTTTTTATTAATAGACTGAAAAAATGATATTACAAGAAAATCTTTTCTTTTCGCCTTTCCTTCTT
>DPOH01000334.1 GCA_003539755.1 Clostridium sp. | reverse complement strand
CATATTAATGCAAAACCAGGAGATATAGCAGAAAGCGTATTATTACCAGGAGATCCATTAAGAGCTAAGTTTATAGCTGAAAATTTCTTAGAAGATGTAGTTTGCTACAATGAAGTTAGAGGAATGTATGGATTTACAGGAACTTATAAAGGAAAGAGAGTATCGGTACAGGGGACAGGAATGGGTATACCATCATTATCTATATATGTAACTGAACTTATAAAGGATTATGGAGCTAAGAATCTTATAAGAGTAGGGAGTATGGGTGGATATCATAAAGATGTTAAAGTCAGAGATGTTGTTATAGCAATGTCAGCTTCAACTAATTCTAACTTGAACTCAACAAGATTCCAAGGAGGTACTTATGCACCAACAGCTGATTTTGAATTGTTAAAGAAATCATATGATATCGCTATGGAAAAAGGAATAGAAGCAAAGGTTGGTCAGATCTTTAGTACTGATGAATTCTATGGTGATGATCCTGATGATTGGAAGAAGTGGGCTGACTTTGGCTGTTTAGGAGTAGAAATGGAAGCGGCAGGTCTTTATACTATAGCAGCAAAATATCATGTGAAGGCTTTAGCTATGTCTACAGTAAGTGATCATTTTATAACTGGAGAAAAAATAACTGCGGAAGAAAGACAAACAACATTCAAGGATATGATTGAAATTGCTTTAGAAACAGTAGTGCAGCTTTAAAAGAAATAAGTTATATTTAAGCTATAAAAATGTCCTATAAAGTTTAATAAGCTTTATAAGACATTTTTATTTAAAAAGAATATTTTAATTTTATAAGCTGGTTGAAGAATATTAATTATAACCCAAGTAAATATACATAATTAATATTCTTAGCCTATAAAGTTGCAGAAAAATGCATATTGCTTTAACAATAAATCATGATACCAGTTTGTATTTATTATTGAAATATAACCATCAATTGTCTTTTTAATCTGATTTTCTTTATTAAATTGGACATACATTGATACTACAAAGGATGCAAGAAGGCCAATAATCATAATATATTTGCCTATACCTGAAATATTAAATAAGCATAATATAATACTTAAAAATACTGTAAGTCCAGCGCCAGAATAAGTTATATTATCTATGTTGTTTCTAGTAGTAGTTAAATGAATCAGCAACTTGTCTACAGTAGTAGTATCTTTGAAAAATACTTCAAGCTTATCTCTATATTCGTCCATGAATGTTGAAAGTATGTAATCATAGTATTCAGGATTATTAATTTCCTCTATTTTCATACACATAACTAGAGGATATGAATATTCAGTAAATGGACTAAGCACATATTCATCCCTTTTTTCTAGACTTGGAATTTTGACCATTAATTCTCCATCTTCATTGACAACAAGTAAGTAGTTATTGTTTACAGAAGGCATATATGTCTCTTTTATAATGTCAAGAGCCTTTTTTTGCGTAGGATTGTCACTAACTTTAGAGTTTAGTATACCTAAAATTGTCATAAGAATTCTCCCCCTTTTAAAAATAATAACATTACTAACAATCATTATATCATTATGTAAATTTTTTTAAAACATAAGTTTGTGGATAAAATTTAATTTTATAAATAAAAATACAAAAATATTTATTTACAAGATATAAAGATATGTGTTTTTATATGTAAAAATATCCTGATTGTCATTTAAAGTCTTAATATATATAAATATCTGCTATTTAAAAGAATGGATTTGTATAGAACTTATATCCATTGGCAGATAATGTTTGTTGAAAATTAACGGTGTATCTATATCACTAGTATATAAGCTTTCTTGAATCAAGTGACAGTGATCATTTGAATGAAGAGAATATTTTTTTGTAGTGAAGCTTCCAGCAGTTGAATGTTTTATTTCAATAAGAGATTTATTGGCAATGGAATAGAGTGTATTTTCTATAAAATCTAATAACTCATCATTGTTATTTAAATCTATATTATTTGATGAAATTGTTTCAATAGGAATAAGTGTAAAGCTGTATGCCATAACTTCAGAATTACATTTGTACCATCTATCCACAACAACACATACTGCTGGCTTTCTTTTTAGTACCTGTTGCATATGGTCATTTGGAATTTCTATATGAAATTCTATCTCTACAGAATCTATTTTTTCGTTTATACATTTATAAACGGGATTGCTTATAATTTCTAAACCATCAACATTATTGTGACTAGGCTTTGTTATGAAGTTTCCTTTGCCTTGTATATTTTTTATAAGTCCATCATCATGTAATAATGATAATGCTTGTCTTAAAGTTGTTCTACTTACTCCAAGTGATTTTGCAAGATCAGGTTCACTTGGAAGACGTGCCCCTTCCTTATAAGAGCCTTCATTTATCATTTTGAATAATTTATCGTATACAACCACATAGCGCAGTTTTTTCTCCTTAGCTTCAAGATTAACTTTTTCCATAATAATATCACCTTCTCGTTTAATAATTATTTTATAAATTAAATTTAAAATAGTTTAATCTATATTTGATTAATTAGTAAAGTCACAAAATGTAGGATTACATATGTAATATTTTAATTTATCTATAGTATATTATATATTTATTTTAAATTGTATATCACATATTGACTTGATAATACATGTATTTGTTTGAAATTTAATAATATTATTTGAAAAATATATGTAAATAATATTATTAAATTTAGCATATTAAACAATATAAATGATAAACATATATGTAGATATGTTATATATAAAATTTATGTAAATGTTTTAATG
>DPOH01000335.1 GCA_003539755.1 Clostridium sp. | reverse complement strand
CCTTGGTATAAACCTTTTAAACATAAACAAAAAAATATTAAGTATTTTTACTTTCCTAATATCCTCTTTCTTCTTTATTATAATAGGTGCTGAAATAATATTATATAGCTAATATGACTATCTGACAAATAGACAGGCAGTATGATATATTTTTTCACACTGCCTGTATTTTTTATGTAATTTTTTAATCAACTTAATTACTAGTATCTTAAAGAAATATCTCTTATATTAAATTTAGTATTTCATTTTTCTTATTTTGCAAATCTTCTTCAAACACCTTAAGAATTTTAACAGGACTATTTCCAAATACAAATATTCTCCCATCAAAATATATGGCTTCATCTATGTCATGAGTAACAAGAATGACAAGTCTTTTACTTTTATTCAGTATATTTTTAAACTCATCTATTATTGTATACTTCAGTTTATAATCCAGTGATTTAAATGGTTCGTCCATAAGTATTATCTTTGAAGGTTTTCCAAAGGCTCTCGCTATATTAACTCTCTGCCTCATCCCCCCACTTAGTTCATTGGGATACCTATCTTTTACCTCTTTTATCCCTACCATATCTAATAATTTTTCAATTTCATTATCAAGATTTGTTTTATTAAAATACTTCTTCAAAGTAATCTGAAGATTTTCCTTAACCGTCAACCACTCAATAAGTCTATCTTCTTGAAATATGTAACTTATATCACTTTTTAAAATTCCATTTAAATTTCCACTATCACATCCTACAAGACCTGCTACAATATTAAGAAATGTAGTTTTTCCACATCCTGACGGACCTATTATACAATTTATTTTATCATCTGACATCTTGATATTAAAATCCTTAAAAATGCTCAGTTCATCATAAGACTTATTTAAGTTATTTATTTCTATATTCACTTTAACCACCTGCATGCTTTTCTAGGAAGAATTTTGTTTATAAGCACAAACACAAATGATATTAACATTATAATAATAATCCATGCAAAAATACCTGGAGTATTAAAATTCACTTTTTCAAGCTGAACCTGGGATCCTATTCCATACTTAGGCTGTCCATATACTTCACCAGCAATTACAACTTTAAATGTTAATGAAAATGTAGACACAAAAATATTAGCTATATAATATCCAATGAGAGGTAGATATATCTTTATGATTTTATCCTTTGTGCTTACTTCATAAATCTCAACCATGTCTATTATCTTACCATCAAAATTAATTATAGTATTACGTATACCTTCAAATATTATAGGAAAAACTACTGCAAAACCTACTATAAACGGAGTCATATCTTTATCAAACCATATAAGTACCAGCACAACAAGTACCAAAGTAGGTATTGTCCTTATTATAGAATTTAATGGTCTAATCATATATTGAAAAAATGGATACACAACTGAGAGTACTCCTAAAATTACTGCTAAAATCAATGCTATAAGATAACTTAAACTAGTTCTTAAAAAACTGCTTAATATAGATAATACAAAATCTCTGCTATTTACAATATTCTTAATAGCTGCTATGACCTGTTCTATTCGTGGGAGATAAATATCATTATTTAATATTATAGCCGTAAATTGCCATAATATTAAAAAACATATAAATGATATTAATAAATAAATTTTATTTCTCCATGAAGACTCCTTCATCAGGCATACTTCCTCCTATTGTACTTGGATCAAATTCATTTAATTTTGCAAAATAAGTTTCGTATTCATTTATGCAATCTTTAACAGGCACATATTTTATATTTGCTCTATCTACTGCTTTAGTTATTATAGTTTTTTTAGCTGATACTCCTATTTCTTCACAGTAATCACCTAAAGTATCTTTTTCATCATACATCCATTCAGTGCTTTCTTTAACTTTATCTAAAAGAGCATCAACAAATTCTTCATCATTTTCTATCAAATCATTTTTTACTATTAATGTTGATTGAGGGAAACCGTATTCTGTATTATTTATATTCTTCCATTCTTCATTCAAATCCATTAAAGTTGTAAATTCTGCATTCTTAGTCTGTACTGTAGATAAAGCCGGTTCAGGAATAACTGCATATTGAGCTTTTCCCGATAATATTACTGGCGCAAGTTCTGAAACTCCATTTACATATGTAAAATTAATATCCTTGTCAATATCAATTCCTTTTCCCATAAAGATACTCTTAGTTACAAGATCTGGTGTTAAACCTTTTCCTATATTATAAACTTCTTTTCCTTTAAGATCATAACTTCCACTTTTATCTGTAGTGCCAACATAAAGGGAGCCCCATCCAACAGTTCCTGCTATTTTATAATTTTTTGTTTTATTATATACAGTTGCTGCTACATTTGAAGGAACCACAACAATATCTGGTTCACCTTTCATAACACTGGTAACCAAAGACTCAGAGTTCTTTTCAATTGTATAATTTACCTTATATCCCTCTTTAATTTCAGGATCTTCCTTTATAATTTTAGCATTTGCAATGGCTGGGAGCCCATCTGGTACTGAAAAAGTAATTTCTTTTGTTTCAACCATTTCACTTTGTTGCTGAACACTTTGATTACTACCACATCCAACAAAAGTAAACACACTTAATACTGCTAATAATAATAATTTTTTCCTCATTTATATCCTCTACTTTCTATAACAATTAATTATTGGTATTCTAATACAATACATATACTATCATACATATAAAAAAATACAATTATATTTTGATATAAAAAAATCACAGGCACATTACTAAATCTACCTATGACTTTTTAATTATTTATTAAAACATTATTAATCTGATAAATATATATTAACTTTCAATTATTGCTTATCTATAAATATCAACTAACATCCCTTGAATTTCATCAACTGCAGCTACAACATTTATACAATCTTTTTCATCATTTAACAAGGCTTCAGTAAGTTCTTCAAGCTTTGAATCTATTGTATCTACAGTTATATAATACTGAGTCTGCCAAAAACTTATATCCTTTTTAGTTTCATACATAAACTCAAGAATTGACTGCAGGTATTCCTTTATCATTTTCTTATACATGACTACATCCACATAAGTTTTAGTAGTTATAAGTCTATTCCCTCTCTTTTTTATATCGTTTATCATCTTATTTAATTGTTCTTCTGACTTCTTTTGTCTCTGTTGATTAAAACTATGTGAAAAATCCTTTTTCCCTGCTGTAACCCTTCTTTCTGAAGTTACTGTACCTCTTCCTACTCTTCCAATTTCCATGTTTCTCATTTCCTTTCTTATTTATGAATCGATTATACCAAACTTGGACATGTTTCTCTATACAAAGGTTTTATCAAATAAATATTTAAAATAAAATCTATAATATAAAAAATAAATTTTTTCCTTTATGTATTCATTTTCATAATAATTCACAAAAATTATTTTTACATATTTTTATTATTGAAATCCAATTTCATTAGTACTAAAATTTATATATAATACATGTAAGATATAGGAGGTATTTACAATGATAGTAAAATGTTTAGATGATACATTATGTTCAACATTAACAGTAAATAAGGAATACAATGTAATTGAAGAAGCTCCAGAATATTATGTAATAATTGATGACAAAAATAATGAAACTATATGTAGAAAAAATCGTTTTTCAATAATTGAAGATGGTGATTTAACTAAGAAAGCCAAAGCAACAATAAATGAATTAAATTATCAGTTAGAAAATGAAGCAAAAGATATAAAACAGTTTTCAATAAGAAAAAATTCAAAAGGCGAAATAAAGGAAATATCTATAAAATTCAAATTTAACTAAATAAAAAATAAGGTTTGACGCAAATATAGTCAAGCCCTATTTTTTATGTATACATTTTTATCATTATTCACATACTACTTCTGTAAAATTCCATAAGAGAGGTGTGTGATATACATATGGATATTTCATCAAATATTCAAAAAAATATAGACCTGATTCACTCTCACTTAGTTGTAGATAAGAGTTTTGATATAGTTGAAAGAAAATTTATGGTAGCAAATCGTGGTGCAGTCTTGTACTATATTAATGGGTTTATAAAAGATGTTATTATGGAAGATATTTTAAAAAGTTTCTTTAAAATATCTATTGAAACTATGGATAAATTAGAAACAGGTGATGATTTTATGCTCACCAAAATTCCTCATGTATCAGTAGAAAAAGAAAAAGATTTAACCTTGGTTATAAATGCACTTTTAACTGGCCAAACAATAATATACGTAGATGGTTATAAATATTTCTTCATTTTAGATTTACGTACTTATCCCGGCAAAGATTCTTCTGAGCCAGAAAAAGAAAAAACATTAAGAGGAAGTAGAGATGCATTTATAGAAAAACTTGTGTTTAATACAGGTCTTTTACGAAGAAGAATAAGAGATCCAAGGCTTGTCTTTGAAATACATCAAATAGGTAATGTTTCAAAGACAGATGTATGCATAGGCTACATAGATGGTATAGCTGATCCTGAAGTTCTAAAAATAATACAAGATAAATTAAATAAAATTGATATAAATGCATTAACTGTAGGTGACCAAAGTTTAGTAGATACTATGGTTACAAAAAATTTACTTAATCCTTTTCCAAAAGTGCGATATACAGAAAGACCAGATGTTACTGCGGCTCACTTAGTTGAAGGAAAGTTCGTACTAATAGTTGATAATTCACCTAATGTAATAATAATGCCTACAACCGTTTTTGACTTTCTTCAAGATGTAAATGATTATTATTTTCCGCTTTTCACTGGAAATTATTTAAGAATCGTAAGAAACCTTACTTCATTAGCTACAATATTTTTAATTCCAGTTTTTTTATTATACACAACTGGAGCTATAAGACTTCCTGCTTTCTTTGATTTTCTAAAGCCCGAGGCCGAGTATAGAGTTCCAATGTTTTGGCAATTTATGATACTTGAATTTGCAATAGATGGTCTAAAGCTTGCATCATTAAATACACCTAGTCCATTAGGTACTTCCCTTTCTGTTATTGGTGGTTTAATTATAGGTGAATATGCTATAAATACTGGATGGTTTACAAACCAATCTGTATTATATATGTCTATTGTAGCATTAGCTGGTTTCTCTCAGCCAAGTATAGAAATGAGTTACGCACTTAAATTTATGAGAGTTCTTCTACTGATTTTGTCCGAAATATTTGGTATGTATGGCTTAATTGGCGGAATAATTTTAATGATAATTATAATGGCACGTACAAAGACTGTTGTTGGTGCACCTTATTTCTATCCTTTAGTACCTTTTAATTGGAAGAAACTAAGAACTCTTATATTTAGAATAAAGACATCAAAAGATGTTCAAAAATCATAATAAAAATAGTACTTAAATATTGAATTTAAGTACTATTTTTATCACTATAAATAATCATTTAAAATATTATATTATGCTTAGCTAAAGTATATATAAAAACAAACTAAAGCAATCTAGTTCCTTCTTTATCTTGAATTATAAGCTTCTTTTTCATTAATCCACCAAGAGTCATCTTGAAATAGTTTTTACTTGTGTTAAATTCTCTTTTTATATCTTCAGGCGATGATTTATCGTTAAATGGCATAAATCCACCATTAGCTTTTAATACTTGTAATATCTTTTCACTTAATTCTTCTCTTGCGTCAAGTCTCTTCTTTCTAGTTGATATACCTATAGTTCCATCTTCATATATTCTTTTTACCCTAGCTTTTATTTCTTGACCTGGATATATGAATTCAAAATGTTCATTTGCTAAGATTAATCCTCTATACTTTCCATCTATAGCAACATTTAATGTGTTATTTTCGTTTGTTTCATACACTATTGCAGAAACTTCATCATTTACTTTATATTTCCCTTCCTCAGCCATTTCTAAGTAAGGATATATCTTTGTAGTACCAGCTAGTCTATCAGTTTTATCTATGTACATGTAGAATAAATACTTTTCACCAGTTTTTAATTTGTAAGTTTGCTCTTTTAAAGGAACAAATAAATCTCTTTCTAACCCCATATCTACGAAAGCACCTATTCCAGTTTGAGCAACAACTTCTAAATATGCAATTTCTCCAGAAGTTATTAATGGTTTCTTTAATGTTGATATCATTCTATCTTTTGAATCTCTATATACAAATACAGTAAGTGTATCACCTTCTTTTATATCGTGCCCTTTTGCTGCACCCTTTGGTAATAATACTTCATCTCCAAATTTATCTTCTAGATAATATCCAAATTCAACTTTTTTACTTACTTTTAATGTACAATATTGTCCTAATACTATCATTCTTTACTCCTCCATCAGCTAGCATCAGCTGTATATTTATAATTTTTTATTTCATACTTTTACGTATTTTTATAGGATTTTTTATTAAATTCTATTTTTATTTTAGTATTTTCTTGTGTCTTATGTTTTATTACTTAAATAAGAGTATAATCTCTGTATTCCTTATTGAAAATTTTTGCAACTATACCTTACTATAATATTATTGTCTATTTTAACTTTATTTAATATTATAGTTCTAATACAATGAAAAATTTTATTCTATTGCATAATTATTTTATAAATGTTCATCTAACTCATATAAATACAAAAGTTATTTTATCATTAGATTTTATTCTTGTCATTATTTTAGATTGTTCCCTAATAATATATACTATAAATAATTTTTAGGAGGTATTAAATTGGGTAAAAAGCTTTCAGATAAATCTAAAACTCTTGATTTAGACAGCTTAAAATTTTATTATGGTATACCTCACTCCCACTCAGGCTTCTCCACAGGAAGAGGAACTCCCATTGAAGCTTTTGATTATGCACGTCATAATGGTCTTAATTTTTTAATATTAACAGATCATAATAATTATTTAACCAAAACTGTAAGAGTAAAAGGAAACGAATTAAGTAAATGGGAAGCTGCTAACTATCTTTCTTCCCGTTACAATAGAAAGCATGAAAATTTTTTATCAATGATAGGCTTTGAAAGCAAAACTAATCCATTTGGTGATATTAATATAGTTAATCCTTCAAGATTTTTTACTGGAACTGTAAATAATCTTCAACTCTTAATGTTATGGATGATTAATAATCCAAATGCTTTTATCTGTATAAATCATCCTCATAAACAGATTGAACATTTAGAATATAATCCAATTTTAAATAGAATTATTACATCAATTGAAGTAGGAAATGGATCTTATCCTAATAAATACACACGATATGATAAGTACTATTATAGTCTTCTAGATAAAGGCTGGAAACTAGGAGCTATAAATAGCCAGGATAATCATAGACTCAATTTTGGTGACGATGAAAACTTAACGTGTATTATTTCAAAAGAACTTACCTCTTCATCTCTCGTTTCAGCTTTTAGATTACGACATACTTACTCAACTGAATCAAGAAGTCTTATATTATATTTTACAATTAATAATGTATTCATGGGAGCTTCAGTACCCAAAGTTGATAGCAAACTGGAATTTTCTATTTTCACTCAAGATTTAAGTAATAAGATATCTGAAATTCAAATAATATCAAATGGAGCTTCAATCATAAAAAGAATTAATGATTTAAATTTAAACAGAATAAAATATTTATATAAACATGATCCTAAAGAAAATGAAACATGGTATGTGATAAAAATTATTCTATCTGACGGTAAAATTGCTATAAGTTCGCCTATATTTAGAGAATAATTAAAAGTCGGAACACTCCGACTTTTAATTATCTTTCTTTCTATTTTTAACTCTGTTTGGCTTTGCCTTAGGCTTAATAACAATTTTCTTTTCATTTTTCTTTGGTCCACCAGTTTGCAATATTTCCATAAACCATAATAAAAATAATACAATTAAAATTGACAATCCACTACTTAATATTCTATTGATAGCACCTAATCTAAGCTGAATAATAAATAAGATAATTGCAATTGCTAATGGTATCCATTTATTTATACGTACCTTGCTAAACAAATACATTCTGCATAAAACATAAGCACCTATCATTACAGCAAGCATAACTGCAAAATAAAGAATAGATAATAATATACTCATTTGCTGCATATCCTCCTCAAATAAAGTCTACAACTTAATATTAAGTTAATTTAACTATATTATCAAGTAGTCTTCAACATATATTTTTTACAAACTAACCCTTTTTTGTATATATAAATATATACTTCCATTATTAATATATTAAAAAAACAAAAATATTTTCACAATATTTCATTTTTTACTTTAATTTTATACTATAATTTGATAGAATAAAAAAAAATAGGTTTTAAGAGGTGATATAATGGCTTTAGTTACAAATAGTCATTTAGATGAATTGGATTTACAAATTTTAGAGTTATTAATTAAAGATTGTAGAACTCCATATTTAGAAATAGCAAGAATTTGCCATGTTAGTGGTGGTACAATTCACGTAAGAATGAAGAAAATGGAGGACCTTGGTATAATCCGTGGCTCTAGAATCGTTTTGAATTTACCAAAATTAGGATATGACGTATGCTGCTTCGTTGGTATATATGTTGATAAAACATCTTCATTTAATTCAGTATTTGATCAAATGTCAAGCATAAAAGAAGTTGTTGAATTACATTTAACTACTGGTGACTACTCTATGTTTGCAAAAATAGTTTGCAGTAATATTATAGATTTACAAGATGTATTACTTAATAAAATAAATAATATTGTAGGTGTTCAAAGAACAGATACTTTCGTTTCTTTATCTCAACCAATAGATAGAAATATTTCTTTATAATGTACTTGTATAAAAAACATTCCACAAGTAAATAATATATATATACTATTTAAAGGAGTGTTTTTATATGAAAATTTTAGATACTATTGCACTTATTTTAATTATAGTTGGTGGAATAAACTGGGGACTTATTGGCTTTTTCCAATACAATTTAGTTGGATCACTTTTTGGTGATTTTTCATTATTTACAAGAATAGTATATGGTTTAGTTGGAATTGCTAGTTTATATTCTCTATCATTCTTTATGAAAGATAGACGTTAATCAAAAATTACATTTATTCGCAAAAGCAATACTTACCATTTGATGTGGTAAGTATTGCTTTTTGTTTTATTTAATATTTACAAAATACAATAACAAAAATTAATGTTTTTTTAATTTCATTTTTTCCCATTTGGGTATATAATATAATAAATTTCATAATTTGCACAGGGAGGTAAAACGTATTGCGTTTAATTTGGAATTTTGATTTCTATAATATAGTATACTTTTTTACTTTTTATTCTTTTTTAGGCTGGTGTATTGAAGTTGCTTATTATTATAAGAATGAACATCGTTTTGTTAATAGAGGTTTTTTAAAAGGTCCATTTTGCCCAATATACGGCTGTTCTATAGTATCAATAATCATATTTTTGAATAAATATAAAACTAATATATTAATGCTATTCTTATTAGGTTTTATATTTACATCTTTAGTTGAATATATAACTAGCTTCTTGCTAGAAAAGCTTTTTAAAGATAAATGGTGGGATTATTCTGATGACCCATTAAATATACAAGGAAGAGTTTGTGTACCATATTCCTTACTATGGGCAACAGGAGAAGTTATAATCATCGAAATTATACATCCTATAATAAATACTTTAGTTGATAAAATACCACCTTTTCCAGGAATAATTATATTTTATATGCTTATTATTTATTTCTTATTAGATTTCTCTTGTACACTAGCTTCACTCATTCAAAAAAATATTTTTTCACCACATTTTGAACTAGCTCTTAATAAGTCTACTTTAAATTCTACATTAAGAACCTTTGGTGGTGCCGCAATTGAACATATTAAATTTAACAATAAGAAATTTATATATTACTTTTACACTAAAAATTTTAGCGCAATACTAAATGTATTGAAAAAAAAATTAAAAAAAGATTAAGGAATTGCCTTAATCTTTTTTATATATTTAATTATGTTTCATATTCTTTATTTCATCAAACAATTCTACAGCTGCATTTCTTGGTCCATTCTTTTCTTGACCCTTTACTCCTAAGCATGTTCTTATTTGTCCTACTCTTACTTTACCGCTTTCAAACATAAAATTAAAATACTTATTGATAAGTTCATCAGTTTCTTTTTGCTTTTGTGCTGGTCCAAATGGATTTGCAAAATATGATTTAACTAATCCCTTTTCAGTAGTAGTTCCTTTAGCCATCCTTGCTCCATCTTTAAACACTTTTACTGCATCTTTCACATTTTCGAAATAACTTAAATATCTATCACTTTCACCAACCTCTTCATAATTATTAGCATAAAAGAAGAAATCTACTGGGTGTCCTTTAGTTATTTCTTTATATGATGCTACTGGCACAACCAATCTTGCATTAACTTTATCTGGATTCATGAATATACTTCTATCCATTTCTTTAAATGCATATCCTTGATCTAAATCATCAAGCCTTACAAATGCTCCTATTTCTGTTCCATAACCCTTAAGTTCTCCATCTTCAATCTTAAATGTACCCATATCATCAAATATTATAGTCATATCTGAAATATAATCTTCACTAAGACTTCTGAAGGCTTCAAGGCTTTCTGATTTACCAGCACCACTATCTCCCATTATTACAACATTGGCTTCATCACCACTCTTTAATAATATATTAACCATAGAACCATGAATAGGAAGATATCCTTTTTTTATCATTAATATATTATATAGTGTTAATGTCATCTTCTTCATATATCCAAAATAATCTATTTTTTCTGAATGGTTTATATATCCAAGTACTATATCATTTTTTTCATCTTCATAAAATACAGTCTTTAAATCTTCTCCATCATCTTTAGCTCCAAATACAAAAATCATATCTGGCTTTCTTCCCCTAGCCTCTTCACTTCTTGCCATTTCAAATAAATTACATAGTGTTATACCATGTTCCATAAAATCTCTATGAAAATAGATAAAAATTATCTTTCCTCCGATTTTTGCAGGATAGCAAAACCAATGGTCCTTATTTATATCTGCATATTTTAATGGATTATAGTCTATACTAGTAAACATTCCATCTCTTGTATTTCTTTTAGGATATGTTATAAACGGAGTTTCAAGAAGTATATGATCTATAAAAGGAATATCCTCTAATGCTTCATATCCTTCAGGTCTTGCCCATTCTAACTCATGTATCATAATACATGCATTTCCTCCAGCTGGAATCTGTCTGTAAACTTTAGGCTGATAACCTAATACGTGCATCTCAATCTTTCTATATAAACTTAAGATTAAATTTGAAAAATTTGCATTAGCTTCAGTAAAGCTAGCAGCTGCAAGCCCCTCTTGTATCTTATATCTATGAACTATAGTATATCTCTCTAAGCTTCTCCAAAATAAATAAAGATCCTCTACAAATGTAATAAATTTATCTTTATCACTAAATAACTTTTCATAAATAGTATTAATTTTCACCACTTCTTCTGCAGTCATTATTGTCAAATATCTTATAACCTCAATTAAATCTGTTCTTATATCTATAATATTTTCAGTATTAAATGAACTATTCAAATATCTATATGATAATGAATTCTTCTTCTTCGCTCTTCTCAAATAAACTTCTAAAGTTCGTCTAAAACCATTGCTTTCCAAAATAGATTCAAAACTATTACAATACTTTACCGTAAAGTTTATCATTACCTTATCATTGCTCATAGAAAATTCTTTTTTCATATACAATCCCCCAAATGAAATTTTATGTGCTAAATTATTTCATTTTCAACGTTTTTTATACACATTAATTTAATTATACCATGTTTTATGCAATTTTCAATTATTGTTTTTTGCATTTATTGTTTAATTTTTTCTATCCTATATTTTATTTTCAGCTTATATTGCAACTTATTATCTAGGTGCTATTTGGGGATTTATAAAATTCAACCTCCATTTTTTGAACATTATATTCTAAATTACAAAAAACATTCGTATTTTATATTGTTTTATTTTAAGCTTTTATGGTCAATAATTGTAATAATGTACTCTTATTTTTATATTAAGCAAAGAAAGGATTATCCTATGAATTTATTAATACATAAACTCAAAAAAAATATTACCTATCTTATACCTTTAGTTATTTTAATATTATTATATCTTTTTAATAATTTTTCTATAAACAGTCCATCATATAATTTTCCACCGAACAATATGCTTATCCACTACATTGATGTAGGCCAAGGCGATTGTATATTAGTTCAAGTAAATAATAAAAATCTTTTAATCGATTCTGGTCCATCTTCCTCCAAAAACAAACTTATGAAATATCTCAAAAACTCTAATATCGATAAATTTGATTACGTTATTGCTACACACCCTCATGAAGATCATATAGGTAACATGAGTACAATAATTAATTCATTTAATATAGTAAATTTTTATGCTCCAAAAGTTTACGATAACTCTAAAGCCTTTGAAGACATGATTTATTCACTTAAAAATAAGCACCTAAAAATTTTACCTATAAGACGTGGCACTGATAGTATAGATTTAGGAAATAATATTAATCCTGAATTATTCATAAAATTATAAGAGTCATGCTTTGCATGGCTCGGTAAGTGGTTTTTAATAAATTAAAATTTTCACTTAATAAGTGAAAAAATATAGAAAAATAGACTCAAATTTGTTATCGTTAATTTGCGAAAAACACTTAACAAAGGAGAGTCTATATGAGTAGTTTATTAGAAAAGTCATTAAATTTCAATAGAAATGTAAAAATTAATTTTGATGGTGGAAATTTAACATCTGATTCTGGTCTTCTTTTATATAGTGAATTTGATAAACAAATAGGTTTTTCAAGAACTATAAAAGATGTTTTTTGTGTTAATGATGGAATTAGTCATAGAAATCATAGAAATGAAGATATACTACTGCAAAAAATTTATCAAGGAATAGCTGGTTATACAACCGACGATAATTCAGATGAATTAAGATATGACCCAGCACTTACTACGATTTTGGGTAAAAAATCATTAGCTTCACAACCTACAATTTCACGTTTTAATAACAATCTGGACAAAGAAAATTTAAGGCAATTTAATAAAATAAATGAGTTGCTTTTTGATAAAATATACTCAATTGAGATGCCAGAACAAATGATTTTGGATATTGATTCTACTAATTTTGAAACTTATGGCAATCAATATGGTTCAGCATATAATTCACATTATTCAGCAAATGGATACCATCCTTTATTAGTTTTTGATGGACTAACAGGTGATTTGTTAAAAGCGGAATTACGTTCAGGAAATGTTTATACATCAAGAAAAACAGTAGCTTTTATTGGCCCATTATTAAAAAGATATTCAAAAAAATATATGGATATAGACCTATACATACGTGGCGACAGCGGTTTTGCTTTGCCAGGACTTTATGAGATTGCAGAAGAACATAATGCTAAATATGCAATAAGGTTAAAAGCAAATGCAACATTATATAAACATTCAGAAGAATTTATGGCAAGTATGGAGACATTATGTAAAAGGAATATGTATGACCATCATGTTATATATGGTGAATTTATGTATAAGGCAAAGAAATGGACTAAAGAACGTAGAGTCGTCGTAAAACTAGAAAAGAAAGAAGGACAAATGTGCATAGATTATACTTTTGTTGTAACGAATATGACAAGTTATCCACAATCAGTAATAAAATTTTACTGTAATAGAGGAACAATGGAGAATTTCATTAAAGAAGGTAAAAATGGCTTTGCTTTCGATAAAATGAGTAGTTCATCTTTTATTGCAAATGCTAATAAGCTTCAAGAGATGGTTTTAGCATATAATTTGAACAACTGGATGAGAAGGTTGTGCTTTACAAGTTCAATGAAATCATTAAGGATAGAAACAATAAGAACGAAGATAATTAAAATAGCTGGTAAACTTGTAAAAAGTAGCAGATACTTAAAATTTAAACTTTGTAGCTCATGTGCATATCAAAATGAATTTTGGCATATTCTAAGAAATATTAATTCATTACCATTATTAAATTGATTCAAGCTACAAGTTAATATGTAAAATATGGTAAAACCTAAAGTCCGTAGCGAAGCTATATGCATATTTAGGAAAATAATTAAAAGTTCGCAAAAAAAATGATAAAGAAACAGCTAATAGAATAAAAAAATTAAATTTCATTGCCATTAGCTATTTCTATGAATAATTTGAGTTTACTATATAAACGGGGCTGTCTCACTATAAAATTAGTGCTCTGCTCCTTTAAAATTAACTCAACCGCTTGATTTTTGTTACATATATTTACATAAAAAACCTTGTTTATAGGGCTTTGTTAAAGTCGTTTATTTTTAGAAAATATTTATTCGATTTATTTTAAATTGCAATTTTTTTTTGTAAAAGGTTTTTATT
>DPOH01000013.1 GCA_003539755.1 Clostridium sp. | reverse complement strand
ATCTTAAATTAAGATACAATTTGAAAAATTTCTAGTATAATTTATAAAGTTAGTCAATTTAAATTTATTATATAAAATCTATTTTGCACTTCTATTTATATACTCTGCCCTAAGTTTTGAATAAACTATTTTTTGACTACTGTATAAACCATAATATCCAGACAGTGTATAACTAACTCCACACGCAATTGAGAATAAAACTATATCTTGAGCACCAAAAAGTTCTATACTTAATATTATAGAAGTAATAAGAGTATTTACTACTCCACAGAATAATGAAACAAGACCTATTGCCGCACCAAATCCTGGGTCTAATCCAAGAAATGATCCTGCAACACATCCAAATGTAGCACCCACAAAAAATGTTGGTACTATTTCTCCACCTTTATATCCTGATTCTATAGTGATTGCCGTAAATATTATTTTCAAAAGAAACGCCCACATTTTAGCCTTTCCATTTATAGCATCGTCTATTATATTCATACCTGCGCCATTATAATCTCTACATCCTACTATTAATGTAAGTATTATAATAATAGTACCACCCACAAAAACTCTAATATATTTATTTTTTATATATTTACTAAATAAGAAATTTGTTTTATGTAATGCTTCGCAGAAAATTATACTTACAACTGCGCATAGCATAGCTAAAACTACAACCTTTATAATATTTTCTGTATTAAATTCAGGTATTACATGTAAAGTATATCTTACAGGCTCAAGCTTAAAAATAAGTGATATTTTATATGCAACTATAGATGCCACAATGCATGGAATAAAACTTGAATAATGTATTATTCCTATACTGATAACTTCCATTGCAAAGAATGTTGCAGTAAGTGGAGTTCCAAAAAGAGCTGAAAACACACTACTCATTCCACAGATGGTTATAAGGTGCATATCTTTTTCATCTAATCCCACAATTTTCCCAATTCTTGATCCAATACTCCCTCCAAGTTGAAGTGCAGCACCTTCTCTACCTGCAGACCCACCAAATAAGTGCGTAATTACTGTACTTATAAAAATAAGCGGTGCCATACTTGTTGGTACCTCTCCATCTTTTCTTATTGAGTCTATTACTAAATTTGTTCCCGCTTCATTATGAGCCTGTGACAAATTATATAAGAAAATTATTGCTAGACCAGCAAAAGGAAGAAAATATAGAATATTTCCATGGTTTATACGATATTCTGTTGCCCATTCAACACTTAAATGAAATATACTTCCTATAAATCCACCTACCATTCCTGTAAATGCCGAAATCAAAACCCATTTTATAAATATTGTATTATATCTACGTATTACACTTAATCTCTTACTAATAACTTCTTCCACAAAATCACCTCATCCTAATGTTTTATACATAAGAAATTAAACATTACAAAAAATAAAGGCCATAAGAAATAATCTTATGACCACTAATTGCTACTATCTGTCAAAGTTTCTGTTGTTTCTTTGAGCTTTTCTAGCTTTTCTACATTCTGGACATCTAACTGGATCGTTATCAAATCCTTTTTCTTTGTAGAATTCTTGTTCTCCAACTGAGAAAATGAATTCTTTTCCACAGTCTTTACATACTAAAGTCTTATCTTCCATTATAAAAATCCTCCCTTTTCAAAGATTGTAACCTTATACTTAACTAATCTCTGAAACAGAGGCCAATTTCGAGTATTGATTAAATCTTGAATTATCTTACTTATTAAGAATATCATACTTTTATTTATATTTCAATACTATTTATTACAATTAATCCTAAAAGATTAAACGGTTTTCAAGTTTTCCCAGGTTCATGGAAACTATTCTATCAGCTACATTTTTGGCAAATTCCATATCATGTGTTATTATCATCATGCTCATACCTTTTCCACTTAAACTCTTTATTAATGATGCCACTTCATTGGTAAGTCCTGGGTCAAGTGCTGATGTTGGTTCATCAAAACACATTATCTTAGGTTCTAACATAAGAGCCCTTCCTATTGCAACTCTTTGACGTTGTCCTCCAGATAATTGAAACGGATAATTATCCTTTTTGTTCAACAATCCTAAAAAGCCAAGAGTCTCTTCTGCCTTTTTTATGGCCTCATCTTTTGGCATACTAAGCACTCTTCGGGGTGCTTCTATAAGATTCTCTATAACAGTCATATGTGGAAATAAGTTAAAACTCTGAAATACTAATCCTATATCTTTTCTTAATTTTCTTATTGTTTTTTTATCTACATATTTACCGTCTTTACATAACACTTTTCCATTGATTTCAATATCTCCACTATCACAATATTCAAGTGCATTCACACATCTTAGTAAAGTTGTTTTACCTCCACCTGAATTACCTACTACAACTAATATTTCTCCACTTTTTATATCTAAATCAATTCCTTTTAGTACTTCAGTATCTCCGAATCTCTTTTTAACATTTCTAACTTTAAGCATGAACAACACCTCATTTACTTGTAATAGTCGTATTTCTTTTCAATTCTCTTTAAAACTTCACTAAATATACCTATTATTATTAAATAAACAGCTCCCACCACTAGAAGAGGCAATAATGAAACATCTCTATTTGATGCTATTTTACCCACTTTAAGAAGTTCATCTAATCCTACTATATATACAAGTGATGTATCTTTAACAAGAGTAGTTATTTCATTAGCTACTGGTGGAAGAACAGTTTTAAACGCTTGAGGAAGTATAATTCTAAAGAATGTATCTTTCTTTGTTAATCCTAAAACCTCAGCACCTTCAATTTGTCCCTCATCAATAGATTGAATACCACTTCTGAATATTTCTCCAAAATAAGCTGCATAATTCAAACTAAATGCTATAATTGCTGCAGTAAATCTATCAAATGATATTCCCACTAATGGTAATCCAAAAAATATAACAGTTATTTGTAGCAATAAAGGAGTACCTCTCATTATAAGCACATACAAACCGCTTAATTTACTCAAAATAAAAGACTTAGATGTTCTCATTAAAGCCACTATAATTCCTATTGGAATTGATATAATTAAAGTCATCGCAAAAACTTCTAATGTTACCTTAAGTCCATCTAATACTTGTGGCATAAGTTCTAATATATAATTCAAAGTTACTCCTCCATCCATTACTTTCTATACAATAATTATTTTAAAACAATATCTTCACCAAACCATTTTTTTGATATTTCTCCTGCTGTTCCATCTGCAATTACTTGACTTAACGCAGAGTTGAAAACTTCTGTAAATTCAGGATCTCCTTTTCTCATACCTACAGCATATTGTTCATTTCCAAAATTATCACTTAATATCTTATATTTATCTTCGCCTCTCTCTTTTATATAATATCTAGCCATAATTTCATCAACAACGATAGCATCGAGTCTTCCTGCTTCTAAATCCATTAATGCTTGATTATTATCTTCAAATGTAATAAGTTTTCCTTCTGCAAAAGTATCCATTACATCTTTTTCAGCTTCTACAGCATCTACAGCTGTAGATTCATTCTGTGCTCCAACTTTTTTACCTTTTAAATCCGCTTTCGAATTTATATCTGAATTTGCAAGTGTTACTATTATTTGTGTATTATTTAAATATGGATTTGAAAATTGAACCTTTTCTTTTCTTTCATCATTTATAGAATATCCATTCCATATTAAATCTATATTTCCACCGTCTAATTCTGTTTCTTTCATACTCCAGTCTATTGGTTGAAATTTAACCCTCTTATTAAGTTTTTCCCCTACAGCTTTAGCAAGTTCAACATCAAATCCTTCTAATTGTCCACTTTCATCTTTAAATCCCATTGGAACAAATGTATCATCCAACCCTACAACTAATTCTTCTTTATCCATATATTTTTTTGAATTAGATGATGCTTTATTAGAACTTCCACACCCAATCATACTTATTCCCATAACAGTCACTACCCCAATAGTTGCTACTTTCTTTATTAATCTGCTTATATTCATTGCTTTTCCCCCTATCCGCTTTCCTTATTTATTACTTTACTATACTAAAGCATTACAGTCAAGTAGTTTTATCTAATTTTAATATTCGCATATAAAACTAACCAAATAACTCATAATCTACTCAAAAAAATAATTGCCAGTATGAAAATTTAATCATACTAGCAATCATTATTATCTGTTTCCAAGTCTATTTAATGCACTTTGTAGATCATCAATCTGAGATTCAAATTCATCTACAGTATCGGTTATTTTTTCCTTATCAATTGGGTTTTTGAAATCATCAATTCTATCTTTAACATCATCTGCTTTATCTTCTAATTCATCAAGTTTATCTGATATTTCATCAATTTTTGATTTTATATCATCACTCTTACCACTAAGATCTAGTTCATTTATCTTATCGGTAAGTTCATCTACCTTATCAGTCAACTCTTTTACCTTATCTGCAGTATCACTATCACCATCATCTAACTTATCAGCTATATCAGCTGGCATAGTTTTTAACTTATCCATAAGTTCAGATACTTTTTCTGAATCAAACACTTCATCTATTTTATCATTTGATAAATCAGTTGCTTCACTCTGATTAATTTGAAGTATATAATCATCTTGTAATTCAATTTTACTACATCCAGATATGGAAAAACTAAACATTGATACTACTGTGCATATTGCTAAACCTAATAACTTTCTCTTCAATCTTTTCACCTCAGCTCATTTTATACCGACAAGTATATATTAATACTTTTCGCTCTATAATTCAATCTATACAAATTCGGTATAATGAACTTATGTTAATATTGCTTATGCTTCACTTATATATAATCCTATATTTATATCTTTTTAAACTTCTGCAGCAAGGAATATTTCTTCGTTGAATTCACCTTCTTGTTTTGCTACTATTGTTGTACATACTGCATCACCAGTAACATTTACTGCAGTTCTAGTCATATCTAATATTCTATCAATTCCCATAATTAATCCGATACCTTCAACTGGTAATCCTACAGAATTAAATACCATTGATAATGTTATAAGTCCAACACCTGGAACTCCCGCTGTACCTATTGAGGCCAACGTTGCTGTAAGTATTACTGTAAGATATTCATTAATACCCAAATGTATTCCAAATGCTTGAGCTACAAACACAACAGCAACCCCCTGCATTATAGCTGTACCATCCATATTTATTGTTGCTCCAAGCGGAACTGTAAATGATGATATTTTTTCTGAAACACCAATCTTACCATCTAATGTCTCTATAGATAATGGTATTGTTGCATTTGATGATGCAGTTGAAAATGCGAAACTCATAACTGTTGTAAACTTCTTTAAGAATATCTTAGGACTAAGCTTTGTAAATCCCTTTAACATCATCATGTATGTAACTAAACATTGTACTGCTAAAGCAAGCATTACTGCAAATATATATTTTAACATTGGTGCAAAAGCACTCCACCCTATATTTGAGAATGTTGTAGCTATCAAACAAAATACCCCAACAGGAGCTGCTTTCATTACTATCATTGTCATATTCATCATTATTTCATTAAACTGTGTAAAAAATGTTGCAACTGCTTTTCCTTTTTCCTTCATTGTAGCTAGAATTATTCCTACTAATAATGCAAATACAATTATTTGTAACATGTTTCCACTTGCCAAAGAATTGATTGGATTTGTTGGAATTATATCCAACAATACATCAGATAAAGGTTTTGATTCATTTACTGTAGTCTCCACAACTTGTATACTTGACATATCAAGCCCTAGTCCTGGGTTTATAACCTTACCTATTCCTATTGCTATTGATATAGCTATTGCTGTAGTAGCAATATAAAATATCATTGTTTTCACACCAACTCGCCCAAGTTTTTTAGTATCTCCAATAGCCATACTTCCACAAACAAGTGAACAGAATACAAGTGGAACAACAAGCATTTGCATAGCTCTTAAAAATCCTTTACCTACAACTTTAAACACTCCCCCAATTAGAAATGTATCTCTAAAATAACTTTCTGGAACATTATATAAAATAATTCCACAAATTGCCCCAAGTATTAATCCTATAAATATTTTTGTTGTTAATCCTAATTTTTTTTTCATAACGTACCCCCAACTTCTTTCGTTAAATGAATTAAAAATATTTTTTCCTGCATTTTTATACTATATTTATATCACAGCAAAAGTTTTTTATCAATAGTTTTTTCACTTCAATTCTTTTATTTATCTCATTTATTAGTATTTTAAGCTATTTATTGCATTTTTTTTTTTGAATTATTGCTTTTTTAAGATTTTTTTTCCATGTTTTCTATTAAAATATTTAATTTTTAATTATCAACTTTTTTACCTATTTTATAATATTAATCTTTATCATTACTAAAATTGTAACCGATAGTTTTTTTAATATATTAATTACTTTAAAAATCTTAATAAAAATATTTTTAATTCTTTTTCTGATTTTTTCTT